>JBQCDO010000001.1:0-3520 GCA_051961195.1 Nitrososphaeraceae archaeon
TTGTGATTCTAGCAAGGTATCTGCTATTTCTCTAGCCGCCTCAATAGTTTGTTCTTGATATTCACTAGCTGCTTGAGTAAAACGTGGAATGTCTTTTCTTGCTTCATCTGTAGATTTTCTAATATTAGCTCTAGTCTCTTCTAATGCCCTATTTATTTCGAATTGCTGCTCCTCTTTTTGTTGTTGTTGTTGATAATTCTGTTCATACTGATACTGATTAAATGACGACGATGGCGTACTCACAGTCGGTTCTATTGGCAGATTATCGTATGAAGATGACGAAGACGAAATCATCTCTTCTTCTATCTTATTTGTAATATCTTCCATTGCTACCTTATCCGCTGTTCTCAGAGGTACTTCCGATGATTCCATTGTATTGGTAATTCCTACCTCTTCTTCTGCTGTTCCAATTGTATAATCAGTACTAGATTTTATGCCAGAAGCTTCCTTAGTATCTTTATCTTTATCTTTATCCTTTTTCTTAGAACTTATACTCATATCACACTATATTCTATAAGATATTTAATGACTAACGTAGCAGCAAACTGTTTTAAATAGACTCATGGTGATAAAATTTTTTTAGTATTACTTAATCACTTTTTTACTCAGAGGTAAATAAGAAATACCATTTTCATACATTATATTGGCTGCTAAAACAATATCTGCTGCTATATATTTGCCATCAACAGAACGAATTCGATTAAGTAATAGAGTTAACCGCTTCTCAAGTTCCTGTTACATGAGAGGCTTTCAGAATTTAGTCTGAAAACTGCTCATTTGATCACGAGTGGATGAGGTTATGAATCTTTTTAATCGAGAATTACATAATTAGATGAGCAGGAGAGAATAATAGAGTAGGAATAAGACAACATAGAAGATATTCAGATTTACATACAAGATATACAGACATCAAAGATAAGGTCATTGATAGGGCAGGCTTAACAGATTCTCCTAATCATATGACGTTAGATCTTTATATATCTTAAAGAGTACCATTTTATGTGATTGGTGAGACCATAGCGATAGATTGGTCACGCTTAACAGAAGCAAAGAAAGGTGTTATAGCTAGCGATCAAAAGACCTGTGGCAATGTAATCGCAGAATATAAAGACAAGTTAGTAATAATAGAAGGGGAAAGTGTAAAATCCCATGAATATATAATTCCAAAATCAACAGTTGATCATTACGATGGAAAAAATGTTTATCTGAATATATCACGGGATACTTTATTAGAACTTGATGTCTAAAGAGGCGTACGACTACCTTATTCCAAACAAGTGGAAATTTTTAATATTACCAATAATTATTTTTTAAAAGGTTGCAATTGGTTTCAAGCGATAGCTATCTCCTAAATATAATATTGAACATAGTATTCTGTGTGCTAGACTGGGAAAAAGCGCCAATATCTATCAAATATTTGCGAGCGATATCTTCTGTTTAGATCTTTGCCCGCTCGCAAATGCGTGCCTAGCCAGTCTAGCACCCAACTATAACCGGTTCGAATACTAGCAAATAAAGTTAATTTACTTTGGTTCTATCTCGAAAATCAGGTATCGTAAGATGTATCTTCCTGTCTCATACTAATTGGTTAGCAGTAGCTCTGTTCCATTATAATTAAGACAGGAATAGTTGAGTATATTGTAATAAGGTGAAGATATCAAAAATGAATTAGTTTATAACCTAATTATTCGAATGGCTTAGAAAACATCAATATTGTCAGATTAGTCAGTCTATGCATATTGTAAGTAGCTGGGATTACACTGAATGCATGTAAGCCATCTCTTACGAAAAGATGATTATCTTCACTATCATAGCCCTTGTCTGCTGTAACTACGGATAATGGCAGAATTTCAGCTATTCTTGTAATGACTGGCTTGAAATCTATGTTATCATGTCTTGTAGGAGCTCGTCTTATCTTAATTGTACATATAATTCGTAATAATACATTTGCTCCAATGGATAGCTTTATCCATTTACTTCATAATTTAGCTCTTTCTGTATAGTATTGGGATGAATGTGTTGACTTGAATCCAGTCGAATCTATTCCTGCAAAGATATGTTTGGTACCGCTTATTACAATGAAGGACTAAGTTATCTTTTCACGTAATGAATTGTCGTCTGTCCGTAAACTTTTGTAATGTTGTAAAATGTGGGATACGTGATAATCGTAAAAATAACCTTAGATACTATGCTTCAACCGGTCATGCGACAAACATCCTATAACTCTTACCTTCGTACTGTCGGATTGTCACCAGAACTATGTGTTGCCATATTGTAAATCTATGATTGCTTTTCCTGTTAGAAAATAGATGAATCCTTGCATGCTTTAAAACATGGAACATAGTATCTGCAAGTCTAACGTACCTTGATTCTTTCAATAGACTGGTATTATACTCTTACAAAGCTTTGACTAAATGATATGATTTCTACACAGCCAGTATGAATTTATTATATTAATATCATCTTTGAATTAGTGGTTTGAAATATAATATTTCTTATTATAAAATTTATATTTAATGCTAAGCAATATAAGTAAATATTAACTCTTATACTTTTTAAGACCTAAGTAATATCTTATAATAAGGATAATAGCAAAATGAAGGCAAAATGTGGTCACATTGTTAGAAATGAAGAAAGTTCATACTTAAATACACATTATGGCCTATGTAGACGATGTCATTCTAATTTTGTTTTCCTTGTTGAATTAGAAAGTCAATACGGAAAAGATGCCTTAATAGAGTACTGGTTTGCTATGATACTCTCTAATATATCAGAGGATAGAGAAAAAACGAACTGCTTTCTTGATCATCTTATTGAATACTACCAAGGTAAATTAAAAGTTTCATTGTCTAATAACGACAGATATTTACAGAAGATGTTGTACATGCTGCATTCACTACGAGAACCTAGTAATGAAAAATCCCTAATATGATTTTTGAAAATAATAATATAGAATTCAGTACTACAATTCAGCTGTGGCTCACTTATCTGGGAGAACTTATGGCCTTGGATATTATGAAATCATAGCGGGCTCCGATGACTATCACTGGCAGAAAGATAAGTTTGTATATCTACATGTCCTAGCAAGAGAGATATTAGAACGATAACCACACCGCCTATGATAACACGATCGAATAGTGATTCCTAGGCAGCCAAAATGATGATGCATAATGCCGAATATGACTTTGAATATAATCCCGGTGATGCCGGTGATAACTTCATGTCTCATCTTCGTTTCCTTTAGTTTTTCTATCTTATGCTACTCGCCGGGTTTTTCTCTTGTCCACGTCTTCAGGCTGAAGCGTGCCTATTCTGTCGATATATTCTCATATTTGTTTCACTTCTCATCGTCTAGGCATGTACTCGACTACGGCTACCTGTTTCTATTTTGTAATTCGCCGGCAGACACAGCAAACAAATCAAATTATCTGGCGAAATTCTCTTGGCGCTATATATATAGCTTAGATATGGTATATTATAGTACAGTAACATGTCTATAATAGACTCATGGGAACGAACT
>JBQCDO010000002.1:0-3826 GCA_051961195.1 Nitrososphaeraceae archaeon
TAACAGGTATGACCTAGCTCAAAGTCGACATAAATACAATTCTGGCCTAGCATGGCCTGAATGCTCCCATATCACTTCAATAAGTTGATTTCTAATAGCTCAATCTTGGCACATTATTCATCTCATCTTTACTAAACAAGAGTAAGTTAATATGCATTGGCTATGCTTCTTGCTTTTTAAAATTATCACAGAAAGAAAGAGGTTGTAAATATCCCCTTATGATAATGATCTGCCTACTTCTTTTGTAAGTAGGCGGATACGGGTTTGGTGTCTATTATTCGGTGTATCTATTGATCTATCAAACTGCGAGCAAATACCCTATCAGGATATTTTGATACTTGTTGGAATGCTTTCACGGTATTGCCACTCATCTTGGAAAATTCTTTTGCGCTCTCTTTTGCAGTCTGAACAGATGTATTAAATGTCTGCAAATTCGCAGAAATTGCATTATTTGCTAATCTTGTTGCAGATATTGCATTGTCCGCTAGACTACTAACTCCATTTGAGTAGTCTTCTGCTATTTGTCGTGGAGACATCATCCAATTTGACCACCGTTGAAATGAATTTACGATTATATCCTTTTGAGATTCTATAAATGCATCAGCAACTTCTCTAATCGCTTGAATTGTATTTTCTTGATAGTCAGAAACAACATCGGTATAGCGTGGAATTTCTCGTCTTGCTTCATTTGTTGTTTTCTTTATGTTATCCTTAGATTCATCTAACGCTTTGGTTATTGCTAGTTCCTGCTCTCGTTGCAGTTGAGAATAAGTTTCAGTTATATTATTATTACTGTTATCATCTTTTCGATCTTGTTTTTTTGAATTTGACATGTATTATGTACTATCGACTACATGCTATATAATGACTAGTGTTTTTGGGTATTTAATGGTATATAACGGTATTAGTTGGAAATCTGTTAATTAAGGTTCAAATATCAGTAAATGAAAACGCAAGCAGAAATGAAAATGAAGGCACAAGAGTAAGTTCAAAAACAGTTGATCTCAAAAAGATAACGATACCAGTGTTAAATATTGTAGCAACCCAAGATGATTTGGTTCAACGCGAATCATGTATCCCTTTAAACGACATTATTTCTAGTACTGACAAGAAGTTAATACAATTCCCATCTGGTCATGTTGAGCTATGTATATCATCTAATTCCCATAATAACCTGTGGCCACAAGTAGCCAAGTGGCTGCAGGAAAGATGCTCATAATTATAACGCGAAAATAGAAAAAGCAAATTTTTTGTCTCCCCTTTTACATACCACAAATGCCGCTGTTCAAGATCCCTAGTCTAAATTAAGCAGGTTTACTCATTAATTAAATTATTAGAATATAATGGTGTGAACAAAATAAAATCATTACAAACAATTTTGCAGAAGAGAATAGGACAGTAATCCCAATACAGGTCAGCATCAGAATGAGTTGCTAAAGTGTACAAAAGATATTGATTTGCCGTTTCTTGGAAGCAAAATAATTAATTATAGTCATACTATATCAAAATAAATTTTCGACTTATGACATATAAAGTATTTCAAATTTTCGACTTATGACACTATTATAATATAACTAGTATGCGCTGATGTGAATGGGTATAAAGGCTAAGCCATAAATCAAACAGGCATTGAACAACAACAGCCTGATTAAATATCTTAAGGAACTTAAAGTCTTCTGATTAGAGGTTGGTTATGTATAATGTGCTAGTGCATGTGTATGTGCTCTGGTAATCTACTTGCATAAGGTATTGGTAATCTACTATCATTGTTCTACTCCTCCTCTTCTTTCTATCTTGTCTTTGAGAAACTCTAATGCAGTTTGTATGTGCAGTTTGAATAGCTTCTTTGATATCATCTTCTAAGTATTTTTGTGGTCGTATTCGTACTCAATAAATTTGTATTTGTTCCTAAATTCGAAGCAAAAGTAGGAGCAGAAGAGCTGTGAAAGACCCGAATGTGCTGCAAGCCACGCGAAAAGATCTGCTAAAACATAATGCTCTATTCGTCCAGTCCCCGCGCTTAATACAGATGAAGGATTAAAAATATGTCCAAGATTTTGATTCGTTATCAGTGTACGGTCAGGATGATCCACATCGGTTAGCCGTTGTTGTAAAAGAAATGCTTGTGAAGCTTGAGTTTCAGAATCCTTTTCTCCATTGAGTATTAGGATACCAGTAGATTTAGAGATATTGCCAATGATACTTAAAGTTGGAATCAAATTGAAGATTTTTTTCAATATCTCCTGCCATCAGAAACTGGACGCCTGATCTGCCTATTGTTTGTGCCATACGATCTGTATCAAACTTTTCCTTGCGTCCACTTGAGCTTTAGATAGATTTTTGTTGCTGCGGCTTCATCTTCGAAGGCTTTTTTTTGATAACCGGCCGCTGTCTTTTTTGTTATTCTGTCACTAGTATTTGTCTTACTACATCTCCTAAATGTAATGATTTTGTTATTTCCCTAGGGGCTTTTCTTCTTAATATTACCCAATTTCTTGATTTTCAGATCTCTACATTTATGATGGTTAACAAATAACACATAAGGCTGCATAACTGGATTTGCATTCAATCAATCAATCAATCAATTATGAAATGAGAAATAACACCCGAATGTATTACTCTCTACTATTCATTGTCATTCAAGGAGAATGTGCGATGTTGGACAGTCTGATAACTATGACCACGCTGCGCTTCTAATACCACTATAACTATAACAGTAATCAAACGACATAATATGCATGCAGTCTGGAAATCAGTCCATAAGTTCCAATATTAAACTCAAATACAACTGATAATTAAGATTTATTTTTATTGCGTAATACTATCTTCGCAGGTATTATTACCAACCAGAAATAATAGGCACTTTGTAGATCAATAAAGGACACTAAAATTGATAATAAAAATACAGCAGGAGAAAGGGTAGACTCTAATAAAACACAATGTATCTCTATTTGGGTCATATTCTGATTTATCAATTTGTTCTTTGTGGCATGCAGCCAGATTATTGTTGACAATGCTCCGGCAATAGTTAGAACTAGTGCGTATAATACAAATATAATCTGATAGGAGCCATAACCTATTTGCATGTTAGTAGCAAGTGGGATAAGTGTTATGAAAAATAAGAATACTAAAGTTAACCATGTTGTGATTTGATGAGAACCTACTATATGATTAAATATTTGATGATAGGCGATCCAGTAAATACCTATCATAAAGAAGCTAATCACATAGATCTCAAATTCAGGTAATGATTCTGATAACTTGTCAATGACTTGTGCCTGGGTAAGGTTTTGTGCTAAGTTTGGTATATTGATTGTGATAGCCATAAAAGTTATAGAAAACGCAAAAATGGCATCAGCAAATGATGTGACATGCTCTAATCTTATCCGACGGTCTATCAATCAGCACAAAGAGATAGCAATGTTCTTAATAGATGCTGTGATTCAAAAAGACAAGAGATAAGATAAACTACATTCTGCTATACTATACTATACTCTACATACTCTAGCGCAAGTATCGATATGGCTTGAATGTCCTAGAGTTATCAGTTGAGCTTGTAATTAAACCAATGAAGATTGTATTTCAGGATCCAACTTTTTTGCTTCAATTACTCAGGACCATAAGCGAGTCATACTCTAAAGGAGTTGACATAGGCGAGTGCCGCTCTACTGCACATCGTATTAAAGAAGGTGACTTTGAGAGTTGATATAAAGAATGGCCAAGTACAGCACAAAGGGTTCACGAATATGCAGTAACAAGTCTTGCCACAGGACATAAAATAAGTGCAAGCGAAGCTTTCTTCGTGATTCAAACTATTATGGAACCA
>JBQCDO010000003.1:0-3564 GCA_051961195.1 Nitrososphaeraceae archaeon
ATGCTCATTATCCATTCCTAAAATTGGATCACGTGACTTTACCTAAAGATGCTACTATAGTATTATAGTCTGTTACCATTCAACAAATTGCATTTAGAGTCAAAGGTAGGCATAGATCATGTTGAGCTGCAACTTTACCTCGTATTAGTTTCAATTGAATTCAAATTGTTACATTTTTACACATTTGGTTGTTATCAGGTCTGATCATTTTCGAATATATTTAATTGTACGCAATTTTGCTCGTATTATCGTTATGACTATAGAAGCAACCTGAGCAAGCTCGCAAACCGTCCCTTTGGCGTCAACATCTTCTCTTCTGCCGGTGACAGAATAACTAGGCACTTTTGTTACCACATAGAGTATTATTAATGCTACGTTACCAATGATATAATGCATTACCACAGTCTTCCCAATTGTCTTATATGAGGATTATCCAAAATGAGTGAGCTATACCGAGTCTACCAAGAATTGGTGCTGAGTACGGTAAAGAATTACAGGTGCAAATACTAAAGGTGTAAGAGGGTGAACTACGTCTGCTATTGTACTTGCAACAGCAGCACTCACAAAATGGGCATTCCTGTAAGAAAAGGGAGGTAGGATTACCTTTGTTTGCGACTGCAATTCTTCAATATGTTGATTTTGTTCTGTTTCGTTAGTTACGCTTTTACTTTTCCTTGTATTGGAGTATCTCCAAAGTGGTTTCCAGTAAGTTTCGGATCAACTTTTAAGCTAAAGTCTCCACTATTTGTTATCTTTATAGCAACAGGTACGTTGTTAACTGGTCCTTTTTTCAGTGATACTGTAGCAGTTCCGTTATAAACAGTACCATCACTACTTTTATTAGGACTACCTACCAACTTGAAATCATTTATTGTATGTTTATGTTTTGCAGAACCGTTTAGCATTTGCATACCAAATGCAGCATCAAATTTCGGGGATTTAGAATCTAGACCAGTAAAAGTCCATGTGCCATCGACTTTCCATTCAGGCTTGCCGTTGGCTCCGTTTTGAGTGCTAGAAATAGTCCCACTTTTATCATTTGCCGATTGTGCGAAAGCATTTGACAGACCTGTCGTTGCCACGGCTCCAATCACTAACATAAATCCGATTGGGATGGCCAAAGTTAATTTGTTCATTAAAAGACCAGTGTAAAATATACTATTTATTAATTTGTTGGGCCATTCGCGCCAACCAATCTAAGCCTATAATTAATTAATTGAGTACGGATTTATGTCGACCTAAAGCAATAGATTGCACATTTAAACAGCATATGCCGATAAGGAAAAACTCTAACCAATTGTACACTAATAAATTCAAACTCGGATTTAGAAAATACGAGGTAAACATAATAAATCTTAAAGGATTAGGCACCACAAAATTAGAATATAACAAACAATGATCTAAAATAAGGATACTATCAATAATGGCCGGGCCAATAGATTTCTGGAGATCGTTTCCACATAAGATAAAAACATTTTTGTAGAGTATCAAATATGAGGTTGAGGTTATTATTAATTTTCTCAATCAGAATAAGAGCACAGAGCTAGTTGCATTTTAAATCATACACGTGATACTAAGAAAGTATGTAACTCTATGAATACAGGCTTTTATTACTTTTTCATCCAGATTTTTATTCTGTGTCATGTATTTAGTTTGATTAGTCTGGATCTGCGCGTCTTGGTATACTATCTGTAGAGATCCATTAATTTTAAAAGATTATTTATAAAGATGTGATTTATTTTTAACTTGGATATTCTTAATTGATTAGCTTGCATAGCATCGCTAATTCGAACCCATTTTTTTTGCCATCCTTCTGTTTATAACATGTTCATATATTATATACTGAATATTGATACACGAGAATTCAGGGTCTGACAGTTGTGGATAATCAAATTTTATCATTCTTGTCTTATCGTCACAAAAACATGTATGACGAAGGCCAAGACGAAAATCCATAAAATATCAAATTAAGGCTAGCAGGACAGTCGTAGAGGCAATGTAAATTTGAATGATGCTCCTTTTTTGTCAGGATTGTTTTGAGCCCAAATTTTTCCGTCATGAGCTTCTACAATCTTCTTTGATATATACAAGCCAAGCCCGGTTCCTGATGGACACTTTGAACTAAATTTGGAAAAAAGCCGATCACCTTCTAGTAGTTCAGGGTCTATGCCTGAACCTGAATCCGTAACATCCATTATAGATTCGAATTGTTTTTGATCTTTTCTATTACCAGTTTTGCCGATTTTTTTCGTCATGGATACGGTAATATTTCCCCCACTTCCAGTATATCTAATTGCGTTATCTAGAAGATTTGAGATAACTTGAGCTATTCGTCCTAAGTCTGCGAATACAAATGTCTTTGTTCCATTGTTAACTTTTAGATCAACTCCCAAACTCGGCGTACTGATCCCATTATATTGTTGATATATTATTTTTACATTCTTTTGCAGAGCAATTTTTTTGTAATCATTTATGGTTTTGAGAATTAATTCATTTAAATCAAAGGCTTTCTTTCTGAGAACCAGCAATTGGCTCTCTATCTTTGAAACATCTAAAATTTCAGAGGCGATTTTCGACAATCTATGTGTATTACGGATAATACTCTCCACCTCATCCTTTCTTACACGTATTTCGTTTTTACCTGTCTCCCCTAATTCTAGTTCCAATAATTCCGCAATTCCCAAAATTGGCATTAAGGGAGCCTTCAGCTCGTGAGCACCAATACTCACAAAGTCATTCAATTCATCATTTCTCTTCTTGAGCTCATCAACAGAACCTTCCAATTTTTCAACGTATTTTACCAGTCTATCATATCTATCAACTAATGATTGGTAAGATTGGGAACGCTCATCTTTTGCGAGAGGTTGTGCATCTGACTTGTCAATGATTGCTTCAGTTATATCCGTAGAATAATGGCCTGAGGTACGGGTATCACTATGATTATCTAGTGCAGTCGGCGAGTTATTTAGCAAAATCTGTCCTCTCATTAAGAGCTGGTTGTAATAATATTTATAGGCTCCAAAGGATTTATTATTAGTTCAGTGTAATTTGTGCTGTTTTATTAGGACTTTCTACTGGATAGGGATTTAAATACCCCATATATTTGTCAGACAGGAAAGATGCTATACGTTAGTTATCCGCATCTATAAACAAAGCTTTTCGCAAATTCTGTCTCCACGCTGCCAAATACTAAAAAAGATTAATTGCATGTATTATTTTTTCTTATTTAAAAAAATATCATGATCAGAAATCTTTTTAAGTAAAACGCCTCATAAATGATGCAAAGTCCTCACTAATGAACAAAAATCTACATTTTGACCAAACAACGGTAAAAAACAGCCTAAAGTTACTGTCAGTCTTATCTAGAAGAGATAATCTGGCCATATTTATGAGTGCGGCTGCCGAGAAGGGGTTAAATGCAGATTTGACTGCTCCAGAGCAGCTAGGTATTCCAAAAAAAACATATTATACAAGATTGAAACAACTTATAACGGCTGGACTTGTAAGAAAATCTGAAGGAGCATATATTCATACTACGCTTGGAAGTATAGTATATCAGAAACA
>JBQCDO010000004.1:0-3001 GCA_051961195.1 Nitrososphaeraceae archaeon
AATCACTCCGATTCTATCTAGATGGATTAAATACATACCAATTTGGTGGCTATTATACTAATAATGAGCGCTTTTCCTACGGAAATCTACCCTTGGGCCCAAACCGATCTTGTTTATTCTTTTACACTGATAGGACTAAACTCAACTGTGGATAAATTCTTTGTTCTTATAAATAATTTAGTAGAACAAAAGAACATTTTATATGACTTTATCAATGTGGAGAACTCGTTAAAAGCGCTTTACGTTTCATTTAGGGTAGGCGCAAAACCTTGCGGGCCTCTGACTAGAATGCAGAGGCTAAGCAAGACGTATGTGCACTTAACCACTGATCGGCTCTTTCAAGCTTGAATATATAATGACTAATATAGAAAATGAGAAAATCATATCACCATTAAAGTTAATGACCAAAAGTGAGGTAGTAAATGATTTGCTTAAACTTCTAGATATGGTTCAAAAACACGCCAATAAAGAAGGATGTCAACATTGCCTTGACATACTAGAATCTGTTTTTGAGCACTAAAATAAGACATTAGCCTATCGCGTGCGCTAGTTGATACGGGTGCAACATTTAAGGTGCTATAAGGTGCTCATAAATTGATATCTATAGATAGTAGCGATTAATAGATATGAACCAATATATTTAATTCAGTTAATAGTCAATAAGTTTTAACACATCGGACAGTATCGGATTTTAACACGTCCAGTTTAATATATCTGAAAAGCGTCTTCTAATACAGATGTGCGGCGTGCCAAATTATAAACATTATCTAAAATAGGACATCTAATTAATAGAATCGCATCCAGTATGTTTATGAAATTAAATCCAATGTATATCAAGAGGCTCGCAATTGCAATAATCGGTCATAATAAGCCAAGTATATCATGATATTCAAATACCAAAAGAAAGAAAACTAGAGTTATTATCATTCAGTGTTTGAGATAATACGGGTTGAGAACTTGTCTTGCACATATGATGTCAGTTAACACCCTGATCATCCATCGATTCGATAGTCATAGGTTACATTTAGACCAACCCATCTTGTAGGTATTGTTACTATATATAGGCACAGCCCCATTGTACTTTTCTATTTGTCTGTAGTACTGTACCAGTCAGTTGGTATTTTAACTACCAGCCAGCATAATGGCATGCAAAGTTTTTACATTTCACTATAATAGCCAAACCTAATTATATGTCAAGAATTAGAATGCTGTAAAAAATGATTGATAGTTGTCTATCGGGAGAACTCTAATATGATCCCTTTTTCTGGGCTATTATTAATAACTTTAAATGATTCCTTTTTGGATATTGGAATCGACTCTAGACTTATATTGTCGTTACAAATAGAACATTTAATATTTGATATATTATTCATATTTGTATATAGTGATGCACACCAAAAACACCTATTGCATATTATAAAGTCTATTTTAGCGCTAGTTTGTACGGAATTATTATGGCAGTGGGACATTTGGTTTATACCTGAGGGTTTTATTGTTGAGTATGGTAAGTACAATTGTGCGTAGTTTGATTAGCGGTATGGGTTTTTCTATAAACGCATCTATATCTGAATTCTGAAGTGGTCCTGCAAAACTTCGATCACAATATTCAAATCCAAATGCACTCATTAGAATAATCGTTACATTGGATTTTATCCTCTTTATTTGCTGGGCAAATTCATAACCATTCATGGCCGGCATCTGGATATCTGAAACTACGAGATCGTAATCAGTGGAACGTGACCTAAACTCCTTTAGTGCTACTAGTGGATCAGCAAAGGAAGATACAAAAAGATCTGCCTTTTCTAAACTAATCTTAATTAATGATGCAATATCAAAATCGTCATCGGCTATTAGTACCATTAACCAGCCTTAAATATAATAAACTTAAGTTATTTAATATCATCTTTGGTTATTTTAGTAAAAATTAAATATAATGTGAGATATCATTAGGTAGTAGCAAACTATTTTGATTATAACTCTCATTATTACCACTTCTATAGTCAGAATAATTATGTTACGCCAGATTTTGAAAAAAGGGTGAGTATTTAGCTAATTAAAAGTAGTATTTGCAGTTACTAATATAAGATATAGTGTATAATATTACTTACATCTTACACTAGTTATATAGACAAACAATATGATATGCTGTAATTTGACATCTGATCCTGTAGAGAATTCCCTGTCTTAGTGCTAAAAACAAGACGCCAAAGTGTATTACTACTATCATTATTGTTTCGAGTCCTGGCCTGCGCAGCAGGACTATGCTTTGGCAGATCTTTACCCATGTCTTGCAGCTCATTCTGGATTTACAAATGCAGCTCCAGCTGCGCCCAGTTCTGCTAATATGCCGTCTTCTAATTCTACCACCATTAAACAAAATAGTCCGGGAAAATACTGGGTGTACATCTTGGCTAGATTCAGCATTTGTTCTTACAGATAAAACAAAATATTAGATTACAAGGGGAGACTTTTTTTCTTTCAGTCGTAGTACTTCCTAGTATCTGGGCTGAAAGAAATTTACCCCCCTTAGTAGTCGGAAGAGTAAAACCTAGGCTTCATACTATCACATTTTCAGGAGCCCCTATTCCCAAGGAACATCATGACTAGGGCTCTCGGCTATCAGAAAGAAGTGTTCAACATACAAGAAGTCCTTGAATATTTTAGGGCATCAAACTAGGAGGATTGTAGAATCAATGCCTATCCTTCATTTACTAAATATGATGACATTAATAGAACTCCACCAACCTTTCTAATGTTAGATATCGATCTAAGCTTGTGATACTATGATTATAGTGCTCGCAATCTTATAGCCGACCGATCAATTGCATGAGTCGCGTCTGCTCATCATCATCTGCACCTGTTGTGGGCACGAGAGATACCATTACCTCGTCAAGACCTGCAGTCAGAAGTTCGGTAAGCCGATCAGCCACTATTGATTCATTTCCAGAAATAACCAAGCTATCTACAAGAGCATCAGGTACCGTCTGGTCTGACGTCAATG
>JBQCDO010000005.1:0-4975 GCA_051961195.1 Nitrososphaeraceae archaeon
CAACCATTTATTCCTATAATCCATAGATAATCCACTGTCATTCCGTAGTATAAGATTGGCTGGAAACCCCGATAGCACATTTGTCCAAATTGATGACATATGTTCATTCCTGCAAATCGCTTTGGGGTCACACCATCAATCAACTTACTATTTTTTCTAATGACTCTGATTTTGCAATCTAATTTGCTCTACATGTTCCCTCTTTGCCTCTCTGAGTATCCATCAATTCGAAAGACAGAGCGCAGATACAAATAATGGTAAAGTAAAATACGATGCCATATCACAACTTATAGATTAACTCATATCATTATCAGCTAGATTGCATGAAATTGAAAGAAGACATCTGCCAACTAGACCTCCCTCATCAGTAACCTCTAATATAGTGAATAGCAATCTGGTTGTAGACAATTCCTAAAGTATCTATCTAGAAAAGGCCATGGCTAGTTCAGACTCACTGTCAGGCCTAAAACCCCCTTACTAACTAACTTTGTCCATTAATACCCTCTATTGCCTCTCGTCCATAATCCCTAACCTGATCGCTTATGTCAGACAGGTTAATGACTTCTGTTATGAAGTCTATTGCCTGTTCACCGTATGCTGCAAGTGTATCTATCGCTTTAGTCTGATCGGCTGGCTCGCTCGAGATATAGAATTGATGCTTTGCACTTATTATTTCTCCCTCACTTTCCAAGCCCATATCTTATCTCTTAAAACGACTGCTAATTATTATTTTGGTCATATATAGAAAATATTGTAGATACATGTCACTTACTTTGTAGTAGAATAACGTGTTAATATCTTAACCTCTCGTGACACGTTATTCATTCCTGGCACTAAAGCAAAATCATACTAATGAAATAGCCAAATAGCAAATTGCTTTTATGTATGTGCAGATACCGATACCAAAACTGGAAGCCATGGCATAGATAATTAGGTTGTTTTACTATACTTGTTAATTCACGCAACAAGCCTAGCAAACAACCCTGACTGTGTTCTTTTATGTGTATATTTTAAACTATGGGCTTCACATTTAGTTTGGATGGCAAATATAATGGACGATAGCTCTATTTTTGATCAATATCAATAATTTAAGTATAAAAGTTTCACAATACTTATCCAATACTATAGTGTTTAGGATACGTCCTAACACTTGCAATATCATAACGGTTGCTCTGGATGGAGTTATTCGGCTTGGTAATGACCATTTTATCTTCCTAGTCTAGATAATTCCAGATGGTTAGGCTATTATTCTCACGTGTTTGATTTTGTCGAGATAGATTCTTCTTTCTTAGATTTCCTAATGCATTTATGGTAAAAAACTGGTGCAAAAAAGACTCCATACTTGGATCTAGTTAATTACCAAGAAAAAGGAGTGATGCATGTCTTGTTGCCATTATCTAATCTAGACGAATATTAAAACCATCTCTCATTATACCTCTGTTTGTGGACAGTGTTTAGGAACTTTCTATTTTTAGAGCCTTACTGTGATGTTTAATTAACTCTTGATTTTACTTGTCTGAGAACTTGGGTCGTTAAATCTGCATGATGAATTCAGCCATGTCGATTCTCCCCCAGAGATGCTGGATCCTATAACGGCCGTCTGTTTGTGTTATAAAATGATGCATGAGTTATCAAGACAATAAATACGCAAAACGCAAAATCTCAATTCTAAATAAGCGTCGATATGACAAAAAAATAAAGTCTATCTTAGTAGATGTATATGATGACGATCCTTGGCTTCTTTCATCCTAGACGTTCCTTTCAGATCCGATATATGGGTCGCCACAAACGCTGCTACTAATGGTAGACTAATTCCAAATGCAAAATATGCTCCTGGTCCTACGTTTTCGAATACCATTTTGGGCTTGCTATACACTATGCATCTCAAATATATAAATTTCAGCGAAACTTATCAAAATAAACACTATTTATATGTATTAGATCGTTTTAAAAAAGTTTTGGATATTTATAGTAAATAATTTAATATTATTATAAGCGATTTCATAGTATAGGAATTGACTTTAACTAATTAATAACGAGAGGCAAGTAATTAATCAGCAGAACCACCGCACGCACAGTAACCTAATTCGTCTATTCGTGAATTGCAGAACTGGCAAGATCCAAATAAATTATAGTCCATTTCCCATGACTCCTTACCAAATATTTGTAAATGAGTATTAATCTCCTCAGGGATTAATTGTGATAATTCATTCTTATCCATTGTAGTAGAATTAAAATAAATCATTACATCATATATTAATCTGATCTTTTGTAACAAGCTAATTGAGTTCAATAAGCCTGGCGAGAAATATTTTGTTAGAGCTTTACAAGAAGGCAAGAAAGATTACGAACATTACAAGTGTCACCTGATAGTTCTTCAATCTTATGTTATGCAAAGTCTGTTTGGTCCTTATGTGGAGTAGAAGATATAGAACAGCCGATACCAAGTTTTAATGCAGCTCTATCTAATTAAGATAGACTTGAAATATTATGTATTGAATTATGGATGTCTCACAACTATCAGTTTTTACCTTCTCAAACTGAGCAATCGATTAGGAAACAATGTTCTTGATCGGCTTATGCTTTCAAATTGTGTCATTATACACTCTTCTCTGCAGTTCAATTTCCGCAAGACTTTTCTTGATCTTCATAAATGCTTCAATATAAGAAGGGAAAACTAACCACATTAGTTTATAGTGCTACATTAATATCAAAAGTATATCTTATCCAGCTGAGTTTGATATTGAGGACTATGCAGTCGCAACTATAATAACATTAATAGCTAAAATATACGACTAGATGAGTATTAGTTAAGTCGTTCTGGAGTTTTGTAACAAGACAGAAATAAACTTGCATTGATGAATCTTCTGATAACGGAAGTTTTTAATGAACCAATTCAGACCATGGCAGTAGCAGCCACAGCAAACATTTGAATGACCTAAAAACAAATTCTTACGATCAGCAGATCCAAGAGGTCTTGCAAAAGCTAATGTTCCCTAAATTTTATTACTCCTTGTTTAACCTATTTCGTTCCAACAAATTATTAGGTAAGAAAGTTTATACTGCATGCTATATATCTGGTCATATGAGTACTCTAACTGAAACACTCAGATCAAACCTCAACAGTCCTATCAGTTCTTCTGACTTTGATTTAAACATCACCTTAGATAAAGTTCTAAGCGATATCGGACTGTCAGTCGCCGACAGTGGAGGAAAGCTCACATTTTATGGAAAGGATCCGATCGTACCAAGCTGCTTTAGATTTGGATCAATGGCAGCGGTCGCTATTGCAGCCAAAGCTGTGGCAGCAGCTGGCATCTGGAAATTCAGAAGTGGGGAAGGACAAGATATTCACGTCGATGTACGTAAGGCTCTGCGACGGTTTGCTGGATTCTTCGAGAATAAATGGGAATCGATTAATGGTCATAATTCTTATTTTGCCTCCGATCCGCAAAATCCTTTCCTTCATTATCCTCCTATGACTTTGTGGAATAAGACACGTGATGGACGTTGGGTAATGCCTCTCAACATCTATCCCCAAAACCGAGCTCGTGCAACCACTTTGCTTAGATGTGATGATAGCGTCAGTGCAGTTCAAAATGCAATGTTGCAGTGGCGTGCTATTGAACTAGAGACGGCCGCTGCGGAAGTAGGTCTACCATTTTGGATGCTTCGTACCACTGAAGAATTTATGGAAGAACTTCAGTATACGGAGGTACTCTCAAAAGAGCCTCTGATCAGGTTGGAGAAGATAGGCGAGAGCGACCAGGTACCCTTCAAGCCTGGTGGTAAAACTCCTTTGGATGGGGTGCGAGCACTCGGCATGGGCCATGTAATCGCTGGATCAGGTATTGGTAGAGATCTTGCCCTATTCGGATCAGATGTACTAAACATATGGCAGCCACTTGACTGGGAACTAGATATATTCTACAGGACATCCCATGTCGGTATGAGGTCAACCATTCTTGATTTACATGAAAATACAGATCTAGAAAAATTCAAGGAATTGATGAATGATGCTGACGTATTCTTTTCGAATCGACGCCCAGGATATCAGGAGCGCTATGGACTAACAGCAGATGAGTTATGTACACAACATCCAGGCCTGATCCACGCAAAGGTCACGCTCTGTGGCGAAACAGGTCCATGGTCAAATAGGACTGGATATGACGAGGTAGCAGGAGCAATCGCGGGGGTGTTCTCATTAGAAGGTACACCTGAAAACCCACGACTACCTCCAATCAAAATCGTATGTGACTACATTGTGGGTTGGTTTGCCTCGGTAGGTATCATGTCTGCGCTTCGCAGACGGGCAGTTGAGGGAGGAAGTTACCGTGTAGTAGTATCTCTTATGGGAGTTACTCTGTGGCTGCTTTCACTAGGCATCTTTGACAAAAAATATGCGCAAGCAACAGCTGGTTCGTCGGATGAACATACGTATGTTCCCCCAGACTTGTTTACAGCAGAGACACCGTTAGGTCTGTATCAAGGGATGACCGAACAAGTGGTAATGTCTAGAACACCCGGCTCATTTCGAACTGTACTTGTTCCGCGTGGTTCCTCTAGACCAGAATGGCTATAAGTCTGAAGATGAGAAAAGAGAAAGTAAGGCAATAACATTCTTTACAAATCCTGCACGTACTTATGAGAATATGACTAGAACCACATGCTGTGCACGATCCTTTAATATTTCTTATTTCTTATAAAAGTGTGAAATTAATCCAGATTACGAAGTATGGTAGCAGCGATGTAATGGAGGTTAACAATACAGGATCAATACCAAATCCACCTCAACAAAAGATTCTGGTTAACATAAAGGCATCTGGAGTAAATCCCGTAGATTGGAAAATCCGCGAAGGACATTTGCAGCAGGTTTTTCCACTTCGATTCCAATCAACGCTAGGAATGGACTTTTTAGGCGTTATCAAACATTTAGGAGAAAATGTACCATCAGATCTCAAGCAAGGTGATGAGT
>JBQCDO010000006.1:0-3121 GCA_051961195.1 Nitrososphaeraceae archaeon
AGAACGTCTGGACCAAGAGCAGTGCATATCTCTACACAGAGAGCACAACCTATACATCTTTGTTCATCAACGTCTGGAATTATAGCAATTGGCACTTTTAATTCACTAAACTTGCATATGTTCGAAAGTATTTAAACACTATGCCGATTACAAAACAGCGTTATAACAATAATCTTCCAAGATATTTCTTAACTAAATATCTGCGAGATTAAGTATCTAAAAAGTAAAGACTTGCAACTAAAAAGAATAGAAAATAGGCAGCTATTTTTTAGTCATTCTTAGGACATCTACCTGTCCGCTGTGCAGCCAATCCTTTAATTCTTCATGACTAGGTTTTGCATCATGTTTCCCCGCTAAATGTAGATGTAAAAGAACATAGTTAACTTGATTTAGCAGTGGCTTGTTTCCTTCATCGCCTTTGCGGCTTTTATTCCTGAGATCTTGCGGAACGGTAGCCCACCAATCGTCGAATTTTCGAACCATACCTCAAATCTATGACGGAAGTTAATAAGCCTTTTGGGTTCTAGATCGTTCCATCGTAGAAATGTGACAAAGATTACACGACTCAAACTCTATCATGTGATTGGCATTCAGTAACACAATAGGACTAAATGAAGGCGTGTAGGAAAGACTACAAATGCCATTTAATCTTGATGAATTATTAGCGGCTTATTCTACTTACCAACGTTTTGTTGCCCTTGAACCAAATCCACACCATCTACGATACATATTTCCACTATTCGAAGGAACTTACTTCGCATATAGAAAAATCGATGTACTTCGTGTGACTCATATCGCCAAATCAATATCAACAAAGCCAAGCTATATTGATATTGGCTGTGGATATGGAGATTTCTTGAGGAAGGTGAGAGAGTATATCCCAAATGCGATTGGAATCGAAAATGACTTCACCCTGTTCCATATTCTTAAAAAACCGAAGCCTGATTATATATATTTAGGTCCAATAGAAGGGTTTGACAAAAGGGCTGTTGATACTGCATTTGTGGGATGGATGGAACCAGGGGTGGATTTTCGTAAATTTGTTGCAAGCGTAGCAAACTGTGTCATTACAACATTTGATGAGGGCGGTCAGTGCGGAATAAATGGCGGCTGTGAATATGAGGAGTTTGGACTCCGACGGATAGCATATTGGAGAACACCATCTTGGATAGACGTAAATACAGAATTAATGAATAAATACTATACTCCATCGCTGTTGTCGCAAGATACAAGGACCCATCTGAAATCGCTTCGCTCATCCCACAATCTATGGTATGTATATTCTAAGAAGGATTTCTCCAATTGCGTTCGAGAAGGTCTATATAATTGGATACAAAACGAAAAAACTTTGACGGAAATGTTCGATTTTGAATCAATACTGGACGAGTGTGGATACCATTTCAAAGAGACACTTCAGGCATCGATGTCCAAGGAACCTTTGTGGGAAGTTATTTTTGATGTCGACTCACATGACTTGGATGGATCTTTCCACAAATCTCCCCTAATGAAATCGAAGGACACAGATCAGTAACTGCTGAAACCCAGATGTGCTCCTAGTATTCTCATTAGTTTGGTCTAAACTGATGATTAGTTTATGTAAGAAATGGAACGTCAAACGAATATAGACAGAAAGGAGTATAATTGGAAAAAAGATATTGATACTAAATCATACTCATCTGCGTCTTTTGTTGTTGTTCTAAATATGTCTTCTGTATTAGTCTGGAATCAATACTAATGCATATGCATAAACGGCATTAACTCATACGACCTGTGGTTTCCTGCGTTTCCATATTCGAAGACACCTGTAGAAAACTACTTAGTAATTGACTAAGAGCATATCACAAAATTATTCTCCTGTAGATCACTATACAACAGCCTAAACATACTACTACTAGCACAAAATACCTTCCAAACTTCTTCTCGCATCCAACTAAAAGTATCTGAACCTGTTACGCCAGGAGTTAGTTGTTTCTACAACCCAACTTTTAGCATGATGACAATGATTATGACCTTCACTAACCTTTATTACTGATTGTGCTCCTCTATGTCAAATATGCGGTAGATATCCTCTATAGGTTCGCATACCTCGATCTCTTGAAACATATCCTTTATCAAGATCGATAAAGATTCTGTTTTTCTCTATATGTCCTTGACAATCTTTTAACTACGGTATTATTATCCAGCGTTTTTATAGCAAGCCTTCATATCATCATACGTACTGCCGCAGTTATAACTACAACAACAAATAATGGGATACCTTGTCCATCAGTTAATAATACATAATGATGTTTTGTTCCTAACTATCTTATCTCTGTCTGTTGGATTAGATCCAGTCAGTCATTTCTACCTAGAAATGCCTTTATCGATATACTACTACTAAAAATCAAGTGATTGCCTCTATTGAATTGATTGCCTCTATTGAATTTCTACCTTAGCATCATACACTTTTTTAGCTAGTGCAGAATCCCAAATATTTTATACTGACCATTGCTGATATCTTCTATGACATGTCGAACCTGAACCATAATCCTTTGGCAACATCTATCTTCCATTGACATTGACGCCAGTTCTTAAGACATTCCAAAACATATACAATGCCATAGAATACCTTCCTAAATGATACTGGTGCTGGACGTCCGATGATATTATCTTGCTTTTCTGATGAAAGTATCGACAACCTGGCCTCATTTTTGACTAATTTGGCCTAATACTGGTCCACTGGCACACTCTTATTCATCGGGTATTTGCTACGGAAGGAATGCATTATTACACCTAATTTCTTTTCTGTTTAAATAACTACCAAATTTAGATTACACGTGGATCGTCGTATTAAAAAAATAAAGGAGGTCTAGACGGTTTTAGCAGCTAGGCATAAATCACAAACTCATCATTGCTCTTTATGTTTGGTAATAATAGATCCAAATTAATTATAAGGTGTAGAATGATCCGAAATTTATTACAATATTTAGTGTCTCTTATCAGACTAAAGTAGACATCAAAGTCAAGTAGATCAAGTTGTTATTCCTTTAGATAGTTATTGCTATAAACATTTTGACTGAAATATGTACTAAGCGAGGCGCTGCGAGTTGGTTCCTAACTGTCATGCATTTAGATATGCATA
>JBQCDO010000007.1:0-12374 GCA_051961195.1 Nitrososphaeraceae archaeon
TTCTGCCTTTGTCTCTTCAAATAGAGATACTACCAGTGTATCGTTCTCGTCCTTTACCATCTTTACTCGAATCTTTCTCGGCGGATTCGTCTTGCCCTTTCTCCAGACGTGTCTGTTCAGATCTTGATCAAGTTTAACATCATCAGTCTTCATATGCTTTGTCGCAAACTCCCTTATCATATTGACTACTCTATCTGTTCTCTTGTAGGATGGGGTTATCCATGCCTTGCCTAAATTAATTGTATATACACGACTATCACTTTCTTCAGAACTCTTAGACATCTAACTCATACACCCTCTATCCAACATTTACATCAGTTCTACGCCATAATCTACGTTTCGGATTAGTTCTCACATGTCTATGAGTTCTTATTATAACCCATGCCGGCACTGGTCTATTCTGTTTAGTCTTTCTTAATAGTCTTCTTTTTCTTGAAGTATTTTTCCTGGCCGCCATATTAATCGAAAAGTATTTACCCCTATTTTTAAGTGTTATTCATTAGGGTTAAATCGTTTTGTTTATTTAGCCTCTTGGGAAAAGATTAATTATGTGAAGACTCTCCCACCTGACTATACTAGTATGACTGATTGGGATCTTCTTACTCCCGGTATCGGTTTGACATCGATTGGTATAGTGGGAGTAGGAATTTCGCTGGCTGGAATAGCGAAGACCTTCGTGGAAGGAATGCACGCCGTCTCCCTCTTGACCATGCTAATCGGGATGATCTTTCTTGCATCTGGCCTTTTCAAGGACGGATTTCCAACTTCTGGCAGAGCTAAATCTGCTGCTTTAATTACATTGGGATTCTTGGTCACTTTTGGTGTGGCAGCGGCAGTTACGGTCAGTACTCAAGTCCCTAGTATATTTGCCTATATTGGATTAATGATGATCATAGGAATACCAGGTGCCGTCATTGCAGTGGCTTCAGCCAAGAGGACACAATACATAAAGGCCCTGTCCATTATGTTCATTTCAGCAGCAGTAGTTGGAGGTATCACTTTTTACGCCTTTGGTTTAGTAACCCCAAAGCCTCCTTCTGCCCCGAGTCAAAATGCTACAAATAGTGCGCAAGCTGGGTCAGGAACGCCAAAGACTGTGGAATTAAAAAAAGGCACGCTAATATCAAAAATTTCTATAATGCCTGGTGCGTCGGCAAAAGGAAATCCAAATTTTAATCCAAAGACTATACTCGTAACAAAAAACGCTGGCATAATTTGGACAAATAACGACAATGTCCCTCACACGGTCACAAGCTCTAAGGATCAAGGAAAAACATTCGATTCTTCCATTATCATGCCAAAGAAAACTTTTACATTAGACGTTTCCAAGCTGTCATCTAATGCATATGATTATTTTTGTACTATTCATCCATTTATGAAAGCGAAGTTTACTGTTAAATCCTGAATGGTCAAGGTAGCAAATTCCATTTGAAATTTCTACAAAATCACTGAGAGTACTATGGTACATTATATGCAATATATTTTAGAAAGTCGTTAGTTAATCTATAAGAATAAGCGAGTGAAAATAAGATTAAGGATTAGCCAGACACAACTGACTGACCTAATTGATATTGCAACATCTTCTCTACCAAATGAATCCTGTGCGTTGTTAGCTGGAGAAGTCAAAGATATGAAAATCTGCAAGGACGTAAGGGTTATAGAAATTTTCGCGGTTAGAAATGCAGATCAGTCCGTTATAAGCTTTAGTGTAGATGAGATGGAGTTAATCAAATTATATGAAAGAGCCGAAGCGAAAGGCCTACAAATAGTTGGTATATTTCATTCACATCCTTCTAGACCGGCCCCGTCTTCGACTGATGTTGAATTCATGAGAATCAATCCTATTGTATGGCTTATTTATTCTAGTATCACGCACGAATTTAGGGCCTATATTCTTGAAAACGAATTAGAAAATGTTGAAATGGAGTCAGATTAGGGATGTAGACGCTGGGTATCTCGTGGGTAAAGAACCACCTCTCTAACATTTTGCGCGTTTGTTAATACCATCATCAACCTATCTAAACCAAGGCCCCATCCTGAATGTGGGGGCATCCCCCATTCAAATGCTCTCAGATGATCCTCAAATCCGACAGGATCTAATCCTTGGTCTATAATTCTTTTACGCAGTTTGCTCCTATCATGCTGTCTTCTTCCTCCTGATATCAATTCAAGGTACCCAAATTGCAAATCAAAGGATTCCGATAGAAATGGATCGTTCTCCTTTTCATGAATATAAAACGGTTTTAGTTTTAATGGCCAGTCGGTGATAAAATAAAATCCTTTGTGAATTTGGCCAAGTTTTCTTAAGGCCGAATCAGACAGGTCATCGCCGTACTCTATTTTTTCGCCTTCATCGATTAATACATCTACGCAATGTTTGTAAGAGAATCGCTCAATTTTGGATCGGCTCAATTCAATAATTGAATCTTTATCGATATATGTTAATTCCCCCACTTCAAGGGTAAGACTTATTTGGTTCAGAACATTTGCTAATATTTTCTCAGCAATGTCCATTACGTCATTATAATCAAGGAAGGCCGCCTCGATATCGATGCTGACGAATTCGCTCAGATGTCTCACTGTGTGTGACTTCTCCGCTCTAAAATACGGAGCAATTTCAAATACTCTATCTAAAGATAAAATTAATTGTTCTTTATAGAGTTGAGGGCTCTGAGCAAGGTAAGCTACCGTATCAAAGTAATTTACTGAAAACAAATTAGCACCACCTTCACTTGCGGTGCCAATGATTTTAGGTGTTTGAACCTCGATAAATCGCTCGGATTGCAATACTGATCTAATCGCCTGGGTCATGGATGATTTCAAACGGAAGATTTCAGAAATCTTAGGATTTCTTAGATCTAACGCCCTGGAATCTATTCTCTTATCTAATGCCGAGTCAATCCTACTGGCAGGATCTAGTGGAAGCGGCTGGACTGCTTTGGAAATTATATCAATGTTATCTACCTTAACCTCTACATCAAAATCCTTAGCTTTTCCGACTTGAATGATGCCGGATACGATGACAATGCTGTGTATTGTCAGGTCCTTCAAGGCCAAGAGATAATCTCCGGTAACTACAGTCTGTACTAGTCCACTCACGTCTCGAATAAGTAAGAAGGCTAACTTTCCAATATCGCGAATCTCTTCTACCCAGCCAGCAATCTGGACCCTTTTCCCCAGGAGGTTCTTGTTGATTTGATTTGCAAAGTGTGATCTATGTATCCTATCGCACCTAGCCATCACTATTCAGTCTCCAAGATTGCTTGCATTTTTAAGTTCAATTACCAACTCCATATTCTTTACTTGCTTTGCAATTTTCTGGATTTTTTCTGAATCTAATTCAGAACCCGTGCCGTGATTCTGTTCAACTATTATCTTCGTGACTTTGTTGCCGTCTGGTAGCCAAATCAAATTTATGTTCAAAACTCTGGTGGGAAAGAAAAGATTCTCAATAAATTTTCTATCTGTAGAATCCCCTTCCACAAACCAAACTCTAGACTGAAATTCTTTCCTGATCTTCGCAGCAACCGCAGAATTTCCTCTGAGCAAGATGATATCTGGACTTTTCAGTATTAGCACGAAAACATCATCTACTTTGGTCGCACCTATCAAGGTGAATTGATTAATATTTTGATCGTGTTCGGCTAGTTTAGCAAGCCTCATAGCTCCCTCCACATCAGAGGGCGTTAGTTGTCCTGAGTCAACTTTTGACTCACATTTAGCACAGAGAACTCCTGTTTTGGCATCAAACGAACATATAGGCGTTTTCAAAGCAATCACTAACCATAGAATATAATGTTTGAGAATTTTCTGTTATATAACCTGTTATGTAGTGTTCTAATCTAGAGGCTAGAGAATAGACTGTAATTGGAGGCAGATTTTGGTCTGAAGACAAACCCCTCAGATTGTTTGATCCTAATTATGGGTACCCAGATATTATCAAAAACCACGCATCATTTATTATCAGTGGTTGGTAAGCTTTGTGTAATAGCAATAATGTCCGAGATAAGTAAGCTGATCGTTGATTCACTTAAGGCCTATTATATCACAAAAGAAGGAATTGTTAAGGCAGTAGATAGTGTCAGCTTTGAGATCAAGGGACATGAATCATTTGGGATAGCTGGCGAAACTGCATCTGGCAAAAGCACCCTTGGTTTAGCACTTTTGAGATCATTACAACCACCCGGAAAGATCGTAGGTGGCAATATTACACTTCAAGGACGAAATATTTCCAATATGTCAGATGACGAATTTAACAAGACAATACGGTGGAAAAAAATCGCGATGGTCTTTCAGGGTGCAATGAACACTTTAGATCCGGTTTATACCATTGGGAGTCAAATGAGTGAGATCCTCAAGGAACACAGGGTCGACGTCGAACAGGAGTCACTAATCTCTAATTCATTAATGCAGGTAGGTCTAGATCCATCGGTTTCGTCTAGATATCCCCACGAGTTGAGCGGTGGCATGAAACAGCGAGTTGTAATAGCAATGGCACTATTACTCGATCCAGACATAGTAATTGCAGATGAGCCTACCACTGCATTGGACGTGCTAGTCCAAGCACAAATAATAGAACTGCTCAAAACACTTAGAAAAGAAAGAGGCTTGACTGTCATACTTATTACTCACGATCTAAATTTAATATTAGAATTTGCCGACAAGATAGGAATAATGTATGCTGGTCAGTTGGTAGAATTTGGCAGTGCGAATGACCTCTACCTTAACCCCAGACATCCTTATACCCAGGCCCTAATGGCTTCTATCCCCCGACTCCATTCAGTTCATAAAGACTTGCAATTTATTGCTGGAAGCTCTCCAAACATGCTGGAGCTACTCCCTGGATGTAGGTTTTTTTCACGTTGTCCATTTGCCAAGGAATTATGTCGAGAAGATCCCCCTCAAACTAAGCTAGAAAATGGATTTGTCCGATGCTGGCTTTATAAGTGAATATCAGAACTTGACTTTCCTAGTTTGTAGACGATAGGCATTGTTTTTTTGATTATTGGTAACTGTAGAAATCTAATTTAAATATCACAGTAGTCATATTGAATCTGTCTACATATAAGTGAATTAGGGATTGATGCAAAAGGGAGCTCTGAATGTTCATAGGATTAGGAAGGATTTTCCAATACTTGGTCGAAAAATTAGAGACAAGCCATTGGTATACTTTGATAATGCTGCGACAACGCAAAAGCCGTTATCTGTAATTGATGCAATTCGAGACTACTATATGAATTATAACTCAAATATTCATAGGGCAGTGCATCAGATGGCAGAAGAGGCAACGCACGCGTACGAAACAACGCGCCAAAAAGTTGCGAGATTTATTAATTCTCGTTCTACTGATGAGATAATATTTACCCGAAATGCTACTGAAGCTATAAACCTAGTGTCACATGCTTGGGGCCAGGATAATATTCGCAGAGACGACAGGATCGTAATAACAGAACTAGAACATCATAGCAATATAGTCCCGTGGCAGGTCCTATGTAATCAGACTAGAGCTTCTTTGGATTATATTGAAGTTGACGACGGCGGATGTTTGGACATGGACTCCTATGAGAAAACCCTGCGAAATAGGAAAACTAGATTGATTTCAATTAGTGAGGTATCAAATGTGCTCGGAACGATAGTACCTATTAGAGAGATCGTCAAGAAAGCTCATGCCAAAGATATACCCGTGCTGGTTGATGCAGCTCAATCGGTACCCCATATGCCAATCGATGTTCAGGCTACAGATTGTGATTTTATGGTTTTCTCCGCCCACAAAATGTTAGGGCCTACCGGAGTAGGAATCTTGTATGTCAAGAAGGAGATCCTCGAAGAGCTTCAGCCGTTTATTAGCGGAGGAGATATGATTAAAGAAGTTCACAAATACGAGACTGTATATAATGACCTTCCGTACAAGTTCGAGGCAGGCACGCCAAATATTGCCGATGTGATTGGGTTTGGAGCCGCAATGGATTACTTGAATCGTTTAGGAATGGACAAGGTTAGGGATCATGAAATTGAGTTAACTAAATATGCCATGGATGCCATGAAGGATATTAGAGGAATGACATTATATGGCCCACTTGATGCCAAAAATAAAGGCGGAGTGATCTCATTTAATTTGGGTGATATCCATCCGCATGACCTTGCAACTATTTTAAATGACCACGGCATTGCAATTAGATCTGGTCATCATTGTGCACAAGTTTTGATGGAGAAATTTGACCTTTCAGCGACGTCTAGGGCAAGCTTTTATATTTACAATACTATAGAAGAGGTGGACAAATTCATAAATGCGCTTAATGACGCTAGGAGATTGTTTGGAATTTGAGTGAAGATATTTATAGAGAGATTATACTTGACCATTACAGAAACCCTAGGAACAAAGGTAGTCTACCTAATGCTGACATAAGCATACATGATAGTAATCCGCTATGCGGAGATGAAATCGACATTCATCTTAAGGTAGAAGAAGATATGATAAAGGATATCAAATTTGAAGGTAGAGGATGCGCGATAAGTCAGGCAAGTGCATCAATGCTAACGGAACAAGTGCTCAATAAGCCACTGAATGCTGTTAAGGACATAGCCAAGGAAGATATATTGGAAAATATCGGATTAATGAACTTAGGTCCTGCACGGATAAAATGTGCACTTCTTTCGCTCAAGGTTCTAAAACTGGGTATGGTAAAGTACTATGCAGATAGAGATCCCGGATCCGCAAAAAAGATCCAAGATGAGTCCAAACTGTATTGAATTCAGGAATCTAGAAAGCTAATCGCTTTTCAAAAACAACCTTTAAAGGAAAAGGACAAGGATATTGAGATGGAGGACACATGAAATTCGGCACGGTCTATGGAAGTTATAATCCACATTCATACTAGTTAAAAGTAGGCACATTGCCACAAAAATATTCGTAACCTACATTCTAATTTTAATCGCGTGTTCTAGCAATCAGACATCAAAAACTTACTTATGGGATAACAGTCTTTGCATATCTACTATTATCTTCTAATTAGATCTTAACTATTGTAAAATAATAAACATAAGAAAGTCTTACTAACGTCGATTTTTCAATAATCAAAACAAATAAAGCAAATGAAGGGAAGTAGTCTTAAATCCGGTGCCAAAAATGAAATTTATGCCTTGGCTACTTAGTCTTCGCTCTCCAGAATTTGCGGCTTTAATTATCTGTTTTGTCATATTCAGTATTTTAGTAGATATAGGTGTCATGTCAACAATTGACGGCATCATCGCCCATTACTTTAGAACGTTAGAAGGCAACCCGGGATTTGATCAATTAATGATAGGCATAGCATCTTTGGGAGACATTTTTTCTTTAGTTTTGATAGCCATAGTACTCACAATAGTCAGACGCACACGTAAAGCAGGTATGGTTTTTCTGATGGCAATCGTGATCATTTCTATATCAACGATGTACCTGAAAACCATTTTTGAAAGACTCTCTCCTATATATACATACAAACCAATTATCTACATTCCTAAACATTTTTCGATAGAAGAAGATAGCTTTGCACCATCAGCGCGGGATTTTTCCTATCCTTCCAATCATGTAGCGGCGACTACGGCATTGGCCTTTATCGCTGGATTTATAATTTCTAGGCGATCAACGATAGCAGGTCTTTTAATCTGGCTATTTCCTATAATTAATAGTATTGCCAGACTATATCTGATGCAGCATTACCTATCTGATACCATTGGTGGATTCCTATGGGGACTAATTATTTGTTTAATTTTAGCAAATCTTCTGAAATTAAATCAGCCCTTTCTTATGTCTAGATTCAAAAGTAAGGAAGACGTAACAAAGAATTTGTAAGTCACGTTACAAGACCGGTCGTTATTAACGTCTTGTCTGGTAAGGTTAAATAATTTGTTCTGTCATAAGCTCATTAATTTGCAATCAACCCTCAGGAGAGTACGGGAATATTTAATCCGTCGTTGTGAAATGAAAGATCTGGAAGCCGTAGTCAACGTTAACATCGATACCCTACCTGAGCACTACTCTGATTACTTCTTTGAATCAACTCTAAGAGAGCTACCAGAGTCATTCATTGTTGCAGAATTGGAAGGCAAGATAGTTGGATATATCATGTGTAAGATCGAGTACGGTTTTTCCAATTTCAGAAAACTAGGCTTTGTCAAGAAAGGACATGTGGTTTCGGTGGCAGTATTAGAAGAACATCGTTCGAAGGGACTGGGTAAGGCGCTGATGCTCGAAGGCATAAATGGGATCATTAATCGAAGATGTGATGAGATTTATCTAGAAGTACGACTCAGTAATAAGCCGGCTATAATTATGTACGAAAATCTCGGCTTTCAAACCAAATCCAAATTACGCTCATACTATAGAGATGGAGAAGATGCATTTCTGATGGCCCTGGAATTTAATTGAGGGCAGGGTAGATATGTATCTAGTATTTCATGAAGCCTAGCCCTACGCGCACTAAGGTCACTGGTATATCAATCCTAGGGACAGCTATCATCGGCTTTATCATCTATCTATATTTGATCCTGGCTACTCAGTGGGACATCTTGCTTCTCAAAATTACCATTATTGCTGCAGTTGGCGCAGTTGTATCTGTTGTAGCGTGGATAGGGTACACGATGACTACGACTCCCATTGCTGATAATGAGTAGATATTATTTATGAACGTAAATATCTGTCACAACTTGATACACTCTTGGCCCTACCTCTCTAACAACTCTACTAAACTGAATCTCGGTGTCGTAATTTGAAAAGGAAGATTTGACATCAAGCAAGCTTTGTTCTAGCGCGTATTTTTTTCCTAAGGCTTTGACATGTGCGAAATAATGGATAAAACCCCCGCGGTCCCTAAGGGCCTCAACTGCACTATCTACATATTCATGTGCTTTCTCTGGCAATGGCATCAATACTCTATCCGATTGTGACCGGATTTCTTTAGAAATAATTTCTCTTGCATCGCCCAAGATGGATACTACTCTTGACTCCACTCCGTTTAATTTAGAGTTATGATGACTTAGCTCTATAGCAGCAGGATTTATATCAATACTATAAACCTTGCAGCGACTGTGCATTCTAGCCATTATAATAGAAAATGTGCCTACGCCTGCGAACATGTTAGTTACTACCTCATTATCCGAAACAAGATTAGCTACTCTTAGTCTTTCTGTAGACAACCTTGGTGAAAAGTACGTGTTGACAAGATCCACCTTAAATCTGCATCCATGTTCCTTATACTCTACAAGAGTATCATTTTCTCCTGCAATATGTTCTAGGCAACGTAGCCGATAATCTCCTTTAACAGAAGATACTTGCGCGAATACAGATTTCACTGATTTAATTTCGTCTAATATAATTTTTCCAATCAAATTCTTTTTTGTGGCGAGAGGTTCGGGTATTTTAATAATCACGACACTTCCAATTATATCAAAAGAAGAATACATGGACGCTGCTTCTTCCGCTTCTAGAGTTTGACTTAGGATGGTCTTTAACATTCGAGCCATCGAGATAAAATCTACCTACTCTTTATATAATAATAATTGCCTGATTCCTTTTGAGATCTATCTAATCTACTATCATCTTTATTGACTCTTGGCCGACCCGTGCTTTCATCCCTTCGATAAGTTATAGACAACGCCTCGAGAAATCTGTTCATTCCTGCTTCCTTGGATAGTGGCTGGCTAGCTTCGCCGCTGCGTCCTGGTACTCCTTCGAATATAATTAGTGAATCTGCCATTAGATCAATTAGTTGAACATCATGATCTATTATTATTGCAGACTTTTCATTTGCTCGGACATAGCGTTGAATGAATTTTGCAAGTGCAATCCTATCTTCTGCATCTAAGAATGCCGAAGGTTCGTCAAGAGCATAGATATCAGCATTTCTTATGAGGCAAGCAGCAACAGCTACTTTTTGTAATTCTCCTCCGCTGAGATTCTTTACTGATTTTTCATACAGCTTCTTTAGTCCTATGGGAGCCAGGATTTGTTCCTCGATAAGGGATCCCTCGATATCGTTCTCGTAAGCGATTGAAAGAATTGATTTAACTGACCCATTATACTCTTGGTTCAGATACTGCGGTTTATAGGAGATTTTTGCACCAATTTGTAGATTGCCAGAATCTGGTTTATCAACTCCTGCTAACATTTTCATAAAAGTAGTTTTACCCAACGCGTTAGCGCCCACAATTCCAACTACTTCACCTTTTCTGACTTGCCCATTAGCGATCTTCAAACTAAAAGAAGGAAAGGTTTTGTATAGCATTGAATATCGTGCGACAGGAAAATCAAGTACCATATCATCCGTTGTGGTAGTCGTTTCGAATCTGAATGCTTTCTGTCTAAACCTTACGTTTTCACTTGGAAGAAAGCCATCTAGGAAGTTATTAATGCCTAGTTTTGTGCTCTGGAGTACAGATGTTATGCCGTAAGCGCCTGGTTCTCCATAAAGGATATGTATATAATCAGAAAGGTAGTCAAGTAACGTAATATCGTGTTCTACGACCATAACACTCTTGCCTGAATTTGCAAGCTCTCGTATGACCCTAGCCACCGAAAGTCGCTGATAAACATCATTATAAGAAGACGGCTCATCGAAAAAATAGTAGTCTGATTCCTTACTAGCGGCTATTGCCACCGCTAATCTTTGTAGCTCTCCTCCACTTAGGTCAGCGACGTTTCGATCTAGGGCATATTTCAAATCTAAATCAGATACTAATTTATCAAGGACATTGCGTTCATTGTACTTTTGTAAGAGATCATTAGCTGTCCCCTTGAAAGCCTTTGGTATCATATAGACGCTTTGGGGTTTGATGGAGACGCGCAATTCGCCGCTCGCTATTTTTTCAAAATGAGACTTGAGCTCTGTTCCCTGGAATTTTTTTATAACTTCATCCCAGCTAATATTGTTATCATACTGTCCAAAATTTGGTTTTGTGTTTCCAGCTAAAATATCGACAATGGTTGTCTTTCCCATTCCATTCCTTCCAAGAAGGCCTACGACGGAACCTTTTCTTAACGATGGGAGACGATATAATCTAAAGGTATTCATCCCAAACTGATGAATTTTATCCTCGCCTAGTTCCTTTGCAAGATTGACGATTACTATTGCATCAAAAGGACATTTTTTGATACATATACCGCAGCCGGTGCACAACTCTTCTGAAATAACTGCCTTGCCATCCTCTGGATTTTGTACTATACACTCACCACCAGTCTTGTTTACTGGACAATAAATAATGCATTCTAAGCCACACTTCTTTGGCTGGCATAGTTCTTGATCAAGGACAGCTACTCGGTGTGTGGATGATTTTAAATCTTCCAACTATGGTAAATGCACGTTTGTACATTATATGCGTTCTGTACAGATAATTATATACATCAGTTATCGAGATCATAAATAATCTAACTTTACTAGGCCGGATTTATACATTTATCATAAAGTTTCAATGATATTAATAGATAGCTCAAAGTTTAAGGCTGTAAATAAATGACCCCTGCCATATACAGGCAGGACAGACTTTTAAGGTAAAGTCTTGTCTGTTCTGTTGTAAATTGCAGGCCATAGGGTTAAATTGCCCTTCGTCGTACTCCATGTTAAGCCGGCCATAGCAAGAGGGAGCGACCCGGACCCATTCCGAACCCGGAAGTCAAACCTTTTGTCGCTGCTGTGTTACTTACCTGCGTGAGCGGTTGGGAATCAGCGGTGCTGGCATCTCTTCTTTCTAAAGGTTGAAGATTATTGTTAATGTTTTGGATAAACAAGATAATAGTGGTATCTGTACTTCTTTCGACCAAGCCAATCACACAATTTAGTCAGTCGATCGAGTGCAAATTTAGATGGTCTCTCCTAAATGGATTTGCCCAGTTAGTTTTTTGATATTCAATGCTATTCTATCTAAAATATTGAATATAGATGTCAATTCGTGATATTCCCATATTCGAGTCTGAATAATACACGCAAAGTTGGCTACCCTGACAGAAATCCTTCGTGTTTGCTCTTCCATAATGCTTTTTCGAATAAATTTACTTAGAATCTGGTCTTTTGAGAGAATGTCAGCAAGTACTCCTCCACTCCATCCCAGTGACTCCAATACTCCATTTCGCAACGTGAAGAAAGGACTAGCTTGAAAGAGTGTATAAGAATTATCGTCGTTTTCACTGACGAATTCATTTTCGATCAAACAGTGGACATCGAAGAATGCTCCCATTCGCATCACCTCTTCTATTCCAATATAGTCAATATTCGTAGCAATAAGTCTAATAAAACCATCCCTGTTTGATAACCATCTCTCGAAATATGACCGTCTTTCTGGTACGACATCATGGTTAATATCGCCTAGCCTGCAAATAATTCCTAACTCTGTCAATTCCCGTA
>JBQCDO010000008.1:0-12315 GCA_051961195.1 Nitrososphaeraceae archaeon
CATATTTGGATATGCTGAAGCCGTGAAGAACTCTCTGCAACAAGCCAAAAATAATGCCAAGGAATTGTCTCGAATCGGTGTTAATGCAGCAAAGACTTTCGAACAGACATCAAAGGAAAATTCAAGATTAGCACAAGATATTGCAACGAAGTAGACGACACTCAACATTTCCTCTTTTTGTCCCAAAACAGTAGCATATTATAACATACAACTACTTGATAGGGAGAAATGAATAATGTTCCGTCATTTTCGAGTCTGTAATAACCGAACAGATCACAAATCTTACCTATGACAATATCTTTACACATACCCTTCGAAATTAACAATTCTGTTGGGTGCATCGGCTTACTTCAGTAAGACAATGTGGTTGTCTAGACAAGTGCATGATTCCTTCTAACGAGTAATAACCCACGCAAAATCCTAATCTAGCTATTTGACTGCGACTATTGTTTCTAGTCTGTTGCCGAAGGTTTATAGTTAAGGAGTTTTAGATGACCCCGTACCATTATTCTGTTGTCTATATTGTTAATTTGTCAAGTTGTCTGATGCCCGTGTAGATAATAGAAAACACAGTTGCACATTTTCGTCAAAGCCTTTTTTCATATCAATTTTCCATACCGTGTCACCGGAAGTTCAAGTATGTGAGTCTTTGACTCAATATAATGTGCAAATTTCATTCCTAATTCCTCAAACCATGATCCCGTGGTCTTTGCCTCCATTATGGTTGCATAATGTCAAGCCAACGGGCTTATTTATTTAAAGTCTGTATTGTGGGCTTCCGCGGTTATAACTATTTTTCCATTGACCATCCATTTGGCAGATCCTAGATCCTGGCCCTGAGGCCCTGTAGCGCGCGGAATATCAATTTCTAAGTCCTGAAACTCGTAGGTTATTTTGGTACCCTTACCTGTTAGGCGATCGAATAATTGAGCCATAAGATCTGGCCACTGACTAGAGCCTTCCTTGATTTTTTTTTCATCAATTGTTTCTGACATGGATGTTATTGTGATCCCTTTGTTTATAATGATATTCTATTCGCCAGAATTTTATCATAATAGATTAGAGATGGAATGTCTATATTGCTAGATTCTTGCGATAGCTAAAGTAACTGTCATTGTGGTTTGATTCACTAGAATATTCCATAGAATTAGCTTTAAAGTGGGTATCATAGTTGACGGATTATAGGTTCCAGGAAACCAGTAATATACTCAGTATACAGGAAACCATCTAGACGTTGGTAGATATTTACCTTATAAAAAATCAATAATCAAGGGAGTAATTTTGGCCCACACAGAATTAAGTTCAACCGTTCAAGCCGCAATATATTACGCAGGTCATTTCTCAGCCATAGGATTATTATTATGCTCAGTATCATTGAGCTAAATATCTTGAGATCAAGATAAAAAGGTGGTCAGCTGAACTTATATGTGATTTTCAAATCTTAAACGGAGCTTTATTGGATTGACCCCAATTGTTGTTTCTGAGACAAATTTAGCAACAATATCCAGTTTGCTGGATAAACCCTGATATCATAATAAGACTATTATAATCATTTTTCAAGGAACCTAATTGTTGTACTTAGACAGATAGGTTACATTATTAATTACCTACATGGGTTACACCTTACTGCGTGCTCTTGTATGTGTACTTGATGTAATTAACCTTTGTAGAAACATCTCTGTTGGAGCAAGACCATTGATCCCTCCATGTTCTCTGGTTTCGTTATATGCTTTTACAAACATGTCATGCCTTTGTTTACCATCATCTATGTTTGGTAAGGCTTCACTGCTAGAAACTCATTCTTCAGTATCTTGTTATATGCCTCCACTTTGCCTTGTAACTGCGGATAAGAATTCGGTATTTGTTTATTTATCCTTAATCTGGTTGTGTACAAGGAAATGTCTGGATATTCTGGATGTAAACTGTTTACCGTTATCATGCATTATCCTCTGGGCTTATCATTAATGATTATCCAATCCTCTAGTACATTGAGAAGATCAACTGACCTCTTTCTTTCGGACCACTTGCTATCTACTTTTCTGGAGCGATCATCTAAGCAGCTGATGATTTAATAATTCCTTTGACTGGAATTACTGAGATAGAATGGGATATCCATCTGCAGCATATCGTTTGGATGCTTCATGACAAATCGCTTGTAGCCTCTTATTGGCCTTACATCTAAGGATATTAAGGCAATGTCTCTAGTATCTTGTAGTGTTCTGGTGCTTAACGAGATTCCAATGATTCCTTTTAATCTAAATCTGATCCTGTTACATCCAAACCTTTTGGTTAGACGTAGATCGAGGATTGTCTCTTCTAGTTCTGGTGTTATTTTCTTATAAATGATATTATGAGGTCTTTTAGAGACGTCTAATAGGTCTTCTATCCCTTTCTGTTTGTATCTATTGTTCCACTTGTAGTAGGTCTTTCTGGATTGACCATATCTCTTACAAATATTAGATATGGTATCACCAATTCATTCTTTTTCATGTATTAGATTAAACTTTGTTCTGATTTCTATATGGGTACACTCCCCGACAGAAGTGTAATCCATGTTGGTAAGCTATAATGTCACCTATGTCAGTAAGTACAACACCTAATTAAGACTTATACTATAGTTTTATGAGGGATCCATTTTGACTTCTACTTTTGAATCCTATACTACATCTTGTACAGTGTCTGCCTTTACCTAGAGCGGGAAACGATCCGAACATTGTCAAAGATAGAGCACTTGAAAATGCTGCGCTTTATGGATTATGATCAAATCTAAGAATCGTAATTTTAGCCTATCAAATTAAGGAGACTAGACGAATTTAATGCTGAGCATTAGGTACATTTTCTAATCAATCAACGTTCCGGGGATATAAACGTTAGATGGAATATAATATATCTAACATAAGGATTCTTATGAAGAGCTGACCTCTATCTCCTCCTCATTCTGACCTTCTGTTTGTTCTTCAGTTTCATCGGATGATGATTGTCGGTTCTTGCGCTTTCGGCGGTTGTCCGCCTTTAATTTTGCTAATTCTTCCTCCACTGATCCATTAAGTGAAGCCTTTTGAAGCTCTCTTTCAATCTCATCTGAACCTGCGTCGGATGATGTGTAATCGGTAAGAGTTCCTGATTCTAGCATTTCATCCAGTGCCTGCGATTTAGCTTTCATTTGTTCTGTCTTATCCTCTGCCCTGTTCAGAGCCATGCCGACATCGGCCATCTCCTCAGAAATGCCAGTTATACTCTCTTTGATTCTAACTTGGGCTTCAGCGGCGGTGTATTGAGCCTTGATCACTTCTTTCTTCGATCTGAACTCTTCAACTTTGGTAGAAAGCCTTTTTTCGGTTTGTTCTAGTTTATCTTGTTCTACTTTCAAGTCATCTATTTGTTTAGCCAGCTGTTGAAGCTGCATAACATTTGCGTTCTTTCGTTCAAGGGCAAGTTTAGCCAAATCGTCCCTGCCGGAATCAACCGCTCTGCTTGCTTGCTCATCCAATGTTCGACTGTTATCCATAAGCTTTATTTTCTGCATCTCAAGGCGTTTTTTTGCCGTAACAACTTCTGCTATATTTCTCCGCAAATGATTGAGTAACTCAACTTGCTTCGTATATGAATAATCGAGGGCTTCCTTAGGGTTTTCGAATTTATTAAGAAGAACATTTACCTTTTGCTTAACTAATGTCGTAACACGATTTGTAAGGCCCAAACTCTTTTCTATTATAGACTTCTCACTATTTATTATTAAATCTAGTGAAGACCTAGTTAGGTATACCTAAGTCAGGAATCTGATAATCATAATAATGAACAGATGATCATTTATAGTCGAGCAGGAAATTTCTCTATGGTCCAAGATCGGAAAAATTTAAGGGGTCTGGGGCGAACTGAATTGAATACACTTTAGATTTATAGACAAGATTACAAATTAACCTTGTTAACTAGTATTTATATCGTATATTGTAACTATACAGTTACTATGGCTATCAAGAATGAGTGTCCCGAGAAGTACGATTGGTGGCTAAATGAGCTAGAATCTCTAGGCGTCAGTGTCAAGGTATTAAATGATCTCAACAATATTCAAGAAGTAAGCGAGCTAACCGAAAATCTTAAGCAGACTTTCTATCAAGAATATAAGACTACGTATTCCGAATGAATATGCTATTGACAGAATTCTTCCACCTTTATTACACCACAAGGTGGACGTTATTTAATGAATGTATAAAGTCATATCATTGATATGTAAGACAATGCGGAACTTTACAATTACATTCATCTTCTTGATACTTGGCCTACAAATCCTGGGCCAGTTTTAGAATCCTTATTTAAAGTCCTCGCATGTGCGTCAGTGGCTTGATTGACTACTTTCTTACCCGTGCAGATAGAACGAGATAAAGTTCAGTACTTAATTGGTAGGATAAGCCTTCGGGGATTGCTTGGATTTATCTGTTTGAATTGAACTCCGAAGCTTTCTAAACAAGTACCGTCAGCAATTGAATATAAGATTCAATAGCGCATTTCTTCAGGTACAATGGACACTTATTTAAATACAAAGTTATGTCATAGAGACTAAATAGATCTTTATGTTCAATAGAAACTGATAGGAACCTTAGTACAAACAACGATTCATAATAAATACTTAATATTCAACACGTTTTCTAATGATGTCGGATTCATATGAAGCAAACGCTATTGTAATCATTACTGCATTAGCAAACCCACATGATAAACACACTGGCGAGTCCAGAGCCATAATTGGAAAACCTCGCTATTCATTAGAGGATTTAGAAAATTGATAAAATCAAGTCATACCTCGGCAATGCGAAGCTGCGGAATCGTTTGCGCAATTTCACTAGTGGTGCTATCAATTTTTAACCAAAACCAATTTGCATCGGCTCAATTAACATTTGATCCAAATAATAAATTCGCCAGCATATTCGGAGACAATTCAGACGTTAAAACTACCAATAACATCAAAACGTATCAAATCAGCAATCCTACGGTCTCCAAAAGTACCTGCACAGACCTCCCTGTAGCATCTGTGACTTCTACTGGTGGAACTAATGGAAATAGTGCATTCCGGGCGGTTGATAAGGATGAAGGAACAAAATGGTCTTCAAAAGGGTCAGGATCTTATCTCCAAGCGGATCTAGGGTCTTCGAAGGCCGTATGTAGTGTTGGAATTGCGTGGGATAAGAGCAATCACAAGACTTATGATTTTGTACTGTCTGCCTCAAATGATACTTCAAACTTTAAGGATATTTTGAAAGGATCGAGTACTAGGAGTTCGGATTATCAATCCTATGATTTAGGAAAAATTCATGCCCAATACATAAAGGTTACTCTAGTCAGTAACGGCAATGGCCATGATAAATCCGCGTCCATTAAGGAATTGAGTGTAAAGGGTGGAGACGCCCCTGTAATTGTCCCCTCAGCTGCTGCGAGTGTAAAGGGTGAAGCCCCTGTAAATGTCCCCTCAGCTGCTGCGGCATCTAGATGTTACAAGCTAGGGATCACTGAATTAAGGGCGTCTTCTAGTGATGGGGCTAACACACCGAACAATTCCATTGACAATAATCTTAGTACGCGGTGGTCAAGCTCAGATAACGCAGCCTATATTCAAGCCGATGTGGGCTCTGTAAAGAGAATCTGTGGAGCAAGTATTGCATGGTTCAAAGGAGATTCCAGACAGTACTTATTTGCAATAGCTACTTCTAGGGATGGGACTAATTATCAATCTGTCTTTAGAGGAATAAGCAGCGGCGACAGAACGCAACCTGAGATCTACCGATTTCATAATACAGATGCTAGATACGTAAAGATAATGGTGACTCACAACACCGGTAATGACGGCATCGGAATTAGTGAGCTTGCAGTTTATGGCACCGCTAGACAAAACAGCCCGCCACCACAACCACCAGGTAATCCACCACCATCAAAGAACCATGCGCCTTTGGTTAAGGATATAACAGGTCTTACAACCCCACAAGATACATCGAGGCAAATATCAATAACGGTTTACGATCCAGACACAAAAGATAACGCTACCATTCAAGTAGTTAGACAACCAAATCACGGAACAGTGGATGCAGGTTTAACCCAGAATAGTTTCAGGTACATTCCAGCGAGCGGCTATCACGGCTTAGACAACTTCACATATCAGGCAACAGATAATCACGGGGCAAAGAGTAACATAGCAACAGTCGGTATATTAGTAGAGCTTGTAAATCATCCTCCAAAAGCTGAAGAGATAACAGGTATAATAACCTCTGAAGATAAGCCTGTCCAAATTACTGCGAAAGTAACTGATCCCGATATTGGTGATACGGTTAGGGTAGTTCCAGTCACTCAACCTGCTCACGGTTCTGTCACTGTCAATAGCACGTCAAGCATCTTCACATACTCTCCTAATAAGGGCTATTTTGGCGATGATAACTTTACTTACCAGGGTATAGATGACCATGGGGTAAAGAGTAACGCGGCAGTCATTAGTATAAGAGTAAATGCTCCACCTGCTGTAAAAGATTTAACAGTCTTTTCTGTTCAGGATACATCCATTGCGATACCTCTAACTGGAACAGATCCTGATACTGCGCGAGGAGATGCTGTATCTCTAGCTATGGTAGACAAGCCGACCCACGGTAATGTCACTCTAGATGCAGTCTCAAAGAAGTATGTCTACAAGCCAGCTTCTAACTATACTGGGGACGATGCATTTACGTATCAGGCAACAGATAACCACGGTGCTAAGAGCAACATTGGTACTGTGAGTATAACAGTTTTACCAGCAAATCGTCCTATTCCACCACCACCATCAAATCAACCACCTACAGTACAGAATACAAATATAACAACTAAACAAGACACAGCTGTAACTATTCCAATAACAGTGTCTGATCCTGATCAAGGAGATACAGCAACAATCACCAATACGAATTCTCCATCTCATGGGACGATAGCACTGGGTTCTGATAAGACTAGTTTTGTATATACACCAACTACAGGATTCTCAGGCTCAGATAGTTTCACTGTTCAGGCAACTGATAGTCACGGGGCGAAAAGCAATGTAGCTACGATAAGTATTACGGTTACTCCCTCAACTACAGGGGGAGGAGGCGGAGGTACTGGTCAGAGTGTCGACAAGTTTGGCATAAAAGAGATATATCCTACCAAACCAGGAGGCGAAGAATGGTTCATGAATATGCAGGATCCCAATCATGACAAACGGACCTCACCACCAAGTATGACACAAAACTCAGATGGAAGTTGGAAAGTAACCAGCGGCAAAGTTAGGTATGGGGTGTTTACTTCCACTGGATATCATCCTGATCAGATAAAGTACAAAACTGACCAAAAGGCAATGGAAAAGCAAGGATATATGCAATCACCTAACGACTGGAAGAATATCGAAATGACTGGCCAAGTTAAGTTTGTTAGCGGAGATAGTGGTGACAGTTGGACCTGGTATGCGAGAGGCGGAACACATACAGGAAGTGGAAATCCCCTAGGATGTGAAGGTACAGCATATAAGGCTGATTTGTTTTATGGCAGCGGGCAAGTTCGATATGCAAAAGAACAATGGCACGTCCACTATCTATTCACCGGATCTAAACCGTCGCCAGCAATTAGTAATGGAAAGTTCGTTGGATTTAAAGCCGTTATGTACAATATAATTCAGAATGGACAGACCGCCGTGAAACTTGAAATCTGGGTAGATCCGAATAACAACAATTCATGGCAAAAAGTTTTTGAACACGTCGATAGCGGTGGTTGGGGAGATAACGGTCAAGAGTGCGGTGGTGCCACAGACCAAATTATAAGTTGGGGAGGACCTATTGCTACATTCAGATGGGACAACGCAAACAATGTATCCATAAAGAATCTCAGCGTCAGGGAGATACAACCTCCACAGTAATTTTCTCTCCTTCTTTTTGTTTCAGCCATTTTTTTAATCCTATCTTTGTTTTTAGTTATGGAATGATACTACGACTTCTTGCATTGCAATTGCCTATTCATATTCCAAGATAGTTCTACTATAGGATAGCCAAAATTACGGGCGTGAGACGGTCTAAAATGAATTAATTGGTCAATTAGTTCTGTTGAACTTAATCAAAATGATGATAATCTTTCAGGTAATCAATTGTCGGGGTGTTTTTCCTAACCCATTCCAATGTATTGATAAATGAGATAGCTGCCTCGTGGGTTGTCAGGACAGGAACACCCATTTCAACCGCTTTTCGACGAATTTGGTACTCGTCATCCAACATGCCAACGTACTTTTCTGCAGTAGAAGTCGAAGGTATATTTATAATGAAGTCAATTTTCCTGCTAAATAAAAGATCTGATATATTGGGCTTTCTATCAGGCTCGCTAATTTTATAAACCAATTTCAATTTGACTGCGTCAATATTTCTTGATATGTATTCTGCGGTATGTTCTGTGGCAAGAATATCGTATCCCATCATTGCTACCTTTGATACTAGACGCAAAATCCTTTCCTTATTTCTTCGACCACCCACAGTGATTAATGCCGAACCTTTTGTTGGTAATGAATAACCGGCTGCCCTGTAAGCCTTGGATAATGCATCGTAAAAACTTTTGCCAAAGCATGCAACTTCACCAGTTGATTGCATCTCTACCCCAAGGACGATGTCAGCTCCTTCCAGCTGCATGAAAGAAAACTGTGGGACTTTGATCCCAAATTCAGTCGTTTTTAACCAAAGATCCTTAGCGCCCTGAGTAACTGAATGACCAATCATGGCTTCAGCTGCCAGCTTGATGAGATTTACTCCGATAAATTTTGAAACAAATGGCATGGATCGAGAGGCTCTTACGTTTGCCTCAATTACCGATACTTCGCTCTCTTTTACCAAATACTGTATATTAAATGGTCCAGTTACTTTGAGTGCCTTACCTATTCTTACAGTATAATCGATTATGGTCTCAATTGTTTCTCGATCTAGCCTCCAGGGTGGAATACACATCATCGCGTCACCAGAATGGACACCTGCATTATCGATGTGTTCAACAATCGATCCGATCACTACATCTTTCCCGTCTGCGCCAACAGCATCAACTTCAACTTCTGAAGCATCTTGTAGAAATTTACTAATTACAATCGGGTGATCTGGGCTCACCTTTGCAGCAGCTAATAGAAACTGTTCTAGCTGATATTCTGCCCATACCACTTTCATGGCAGCACCACTTAATACATATGATGGTCGTACGAGTACTGGATATCCTACTTCCATTGCAAACCTTTTTGCCTCTGATACATTAGTAAAGATCTTCCATGCCGGTTGCTTAATCCTTAACTGGTCGAGAAGCCTGCCAAATTTGGATCTATTTTCGGCTTTGTCCACGTTTTCGCTGCTTGTCCCAATTATCTGGATGCCGTGTCGAGACAGGAGAGGAGTTAGGTTATTCGCCGTTTGTCCTCCTACGCAAGTTACTATGCCAGATGGATTCTCCTTCTCACAAATATCCATCACTCTTTCAAATGTTAACTCCTCAAAGTATAACCGATCACATATATCATAATCAGTAGAAACGGTTTCAGGATTACAGTTAATAATGGAGACCTTTTTGACACCACATTCTTTGAGTCCCCATACCATATTTACTGTTCCCCAATCAAACTCAACGCTACTTCCTATCCTGTATGGTCCAGCTCCTAGCACTACGACGGAGTCTATCTCCTGTTGGTCATTATTACGTCGGTTGCTATAGTCAACCGTCTGAGAGCTGTTATTCAGATTATCTTTTTTCACTAATGAATTCGGCGTTTGTAGACGAATTGTCTCAGAATTCGTACGATGATTAGAAGTTGTGCTAAATCCTTGATTAATCTGACTTTGTACGGCAGAGGCTTCATTAGCGAATAGAATGTCATCTATATCTCCGCCATATGTCAAGTAAAGATAGTTTGTTTTAGCTGGCCATTCAGCAGCTAATGTATCGATCTGTTTGACAACTGGGATTATCCCAAAAGTTTGTCTTAATAGTCTCACGTTTTCTTCGTTTAAACCAACACATCTAGCGATTTGTTTGTCGGAAAAACCGATTTTTTTTGCAGCCCTAAGCAAGGATTGCTCCAACTTGGAATTTACTAATTTATTTTCCATTCCAATGATATTTTCAAAACTTGCCAAAAACCAAGGATCAATTGTCGATAATTCACTTACCCTACTGATACTTATTCCAGCCTTCATGGCCTTTATAACAGTAAACAAGATTTCATCGTTAGGGTGCAGTAGCAGTTCCTCAATTGCTTCTATGTTAGTCCCATTGGACTTCTGTACGTCGATTTTGTCTGTATTTTTCCGAGTGCCTAAGCCATCTAGTTTCTGCTCTTCTGTCGTATTACTTTGTTCTTTATGATGTATCTTAGGCAGATCAGGATAGTAAAATTCGTCCATGTTGTTCTTGATACTTACTTGATCTAAGACGTCGTTATTGCTATACTGAATTCTAGCATCATTGTCGGAATCGATATCAGAACGAAATGAACTTCCACTTGACAGCTTTACATCAATGTTGTCAATGTTGGCTACTAGACCATCTTTGCCCACATCAGTCATTCTGATTGCTTTTTGTAGTACTTCTTCGAAACATCTCCCAATTGCCATCACTTCTCCAATAGACTTCATTGTACTACCAAGTTTTCTTTTTACAAGCTCGAATTTTTGGAAATCCCATCTAGGCATCTTCAATACAACATAATCAAGCGATGGCTCAAAACATGCAGTAGTAGCTTTAGTTATTCTATTGATAAGCTCTGGTAGAGAATACCCTAACGCGATCTTTGCCGCCATGTACGCTAGAGGATAGCCTGTAGCTTTACTTGCCAGAGCAGAAGACCGGGACAACCTCGCATTGATTTCAACTGCACAATATTCATCCGACCTTACGTCTAGTCCAAACTGTATATTACATTCTCCTACTATCCCACAATGATCTGTCGCACGAAGCGCGGCAGAACGCAACATGTGATATTCATGATTATCTAATGTCTGAGATGGAGCGACAACGATGTTATCCCCCGTATGTACTCTCATCGATAGCATATTTTCCATATTGCAGACAATTACACTATTTCTCGAATAATCACGCATAACTTCGTATTCAATCTGCTTCCAATGGCCGACGTATTTCTCTATAAGCACCTGTCCCACCATACTCAGAGAAAGGCCTCGTTGGACAATTTCTTGAAGCTCGTATTCGTTATATGCTACTCCGCCTCCTCTACCGCCTAGGGTATAAGCGACGCGGATCATTACTGGGTAAGCGATACGATTTGCCGTCGTAAGAGCCTCCTGCACGGAATAACAGGACGCACTTTCCAAAACTGGAACTCCTGATTCGATCATAGCTTCTTTAAACAATTGTCTGTCCTCAGTAATCTCTATGCCCCTTACCGGAGTACCTAGTACTCTAATTCCGTATTTTTTTAAGGTGCCATTTTTCTCTAATGATACGCCGCAATTCAATGCTGTCTGTCCGCCAAATGCCAGCATAACGGCATCAGGTCTTTCAGATTCTATAACCTGTTCTACGTAGTCGGTAGTAATCGGTAGCAAATATACCTTATCTGCGAATTTCTTGTCAGTTTGTATAGTAGCTATATTCGGATTGATTAGAACGCTTGCAATCCCGTCCTCACTTAGAGCTTTGAGGCATTGCGATCCGGAGTAGTCGAATTAGCGATTGATCATTTTATAATAATCAACTTTCGCCTGCTTCTCCGATCTTAATTGCCCCACTGCCGAGGACAAGTATCTTTCCTATAGTATCATCGCGTGTCATGTTTCCTCCTACTGTTTAATTTTTTTTTGCTTGGAATAGGTTCAAATTTAGATAAATCTGAAGATTTGTCACACAAGTCATCCAGCTCTGAAGTAAGGTTATTTTGATTAGTATTAGTATTAGTATTAGTATTAGTTTCTGCAGTACTAGAGTTAGTAACGTCTACTCTACGTCGTGAGACTAAATTCATATCCAATGCAGATAGATTGGAACCGTCAGAGCTTTCGATTAAGTCTTTAAATCTCCTGAAAATAAATATACAATCATTCGGGCCTGGAGAAGCCTCTGGATGAAATTGTACTGCAATTATCGGCTTGGATTCATGTTCAATCCCTTCAACTGTGTGATCATCAGTATTTGAGAACCAGATCTTGAATTCTCCTTTTTCAAGCGTTTCAGGTGCTACGCCGTACCCATGGTTTTGGCTTGTGATAAAGGTCATATTATTTCGCAAATCATTGCATGGTTTATTCTGACCTCGATGGCCAAATTTCAATTTGTATGTATCAGCACCTCCGGCCA
>JBQCDO010000009.1:0-23281 GCA_051961195.1 Nitrososphaeraceae archaeon
AAAAATATCATATAGGATTATTATATTTATCTCCAAATGCTAAACAACTGTCGAATTTTTATAACAGCTGTTCTTAAAATTATAATAAGCCACACAGACATAAGGAAATGTCTTGAATTGTCAGCTAGGGCAACTTCATGATGATATATCATATCACGGTGACATAAATACGTTACATGATACTTATTCAATAGTTATACACGTCTATATTTAGTCGACCACGAAGTCTCATTTTTCTTGCCTACCTTTGAATCTAAAGAAAAAGCCACTAAAAACTAATATCGCGGCCAAAGTGGATCCAACTATTGCTCGTTCTTTCGGAACATGTGCAATTAATGATATTGTAAATGATATTGCAAACGCGGCAATACTTGCCCATGTCCAGTTCTTGATATCGTGAGGCAATTTCATTTCAAATCAAACTAATAGGAATGGTGCAGCTGTCGTATAATTTATACTCGTTGCAATAGGCTTGGAATTCTAAATTATAGTTTTCACATATTGCTGAACTAATTATTCCGATATCCAGTAAGAAAAATAGTCTTATATCGGTTCTTGGAATTAACAGACGATCAGAGTACTACAGAAACAATTGAGAGGTAAAATCTTAAAACTTGGGAGGCACTTTGCTAACCTAGACATTTCACATTAAATTCTTCCTCACTCAGCTTCCAACAGCAATTTATTCCGCCGCACTGTCTACACATCTCCTAGATCCACATTCGGAATGAGAGGCATGAATTGAATAGAAAATTCCATCGAGATTGACGATATTTAGTAATGTCTAGGAAATATGATTAGTAGTAGATGAGTCTCTTACAAATCATTGAGATTGAATTAGGCGGATATTGCTAATAACAACAGCAATATGTGTGAATGTTCTATTCTTATCTGGCTTTTGCTGAAATTATAAGTTCTTTTAATATTTAGACTATATTTTCCATAATGCATCTGTTAATAAGTTTGTTTTCTAGATCAAATCTATGCAAAATTTAAGCAAGAACGTCGCAGCAACCTTAACTGTTGTTGCAATAGCCGCAATAGTAGTGCTATTTGCATCTGGCCCTCTGGTCGGAAGCCATGCATTAGCATACAAACATAAACATTCTGACCACCACCACCATCATCATCACCACCACCACCATCATCACCACCACCATCATCACCACCACCACCATCACCACCACCACCACCATCACCACAAGCATCATTACAACAAGCACTAGATCTAAACTAGATGAGAAGGTTGGATAATCGATAACTCATTTAGAGTTTAGAATATCCAAAATAAGAAAGATTTGAAATAAGATCTTTACCGTTTTTTTTTCAATCTTGTAATATCGGTGTTACGATAGTATTAATTTTCATGTGCTGTCATAAACGCCATTTATTATCACCTAATAGATTCAAGTCCATAAAATCAGATAATTGCGGTTGAGTTGGAGCAGTCTGTTGGATTTGATTGGTACTATTTTGCAATCCTTTAAGAGGATCAACTTTGATTGGAGGCAAGACAGTATAGTATGAAATATTTCAAATGATTAGTAACCCTATATATCAGATCAGTATTATAGAGACGCCATCTTCAATTTCATAACTGATCTTGTGTGAAATGTTACAATTCTTTTTGGCCTATTGATATATACAAATTTATCTGTTCGATTTTGCTATATAAGACTAGCTCGTATAGCTACTTCTAGTTCTGATATTACGGCATCAACGTCAAGTGGATTACTACGAAAACTTGCTCCAGCGGCAAACTGATGACCTCCTCCGTTAGAAAGATTGCTTGCTATCTGATTACATGCTATCGAATCATTGTTTCGTCTAATACTTACATCTCCCTTTGAGTTATAAAGCATTACAATATCAGCTTTAGTTAACGAAAATAATTCATCAGCAAATAGACTATTTTGAATATTACGAGAGGATTTGACAAATACAACTTTAATACCGTCTACATCTTTAATTTTCATTGAGGATATAGACTCTTTCTTCTCGTAATCACGCAGGTTAACATAATGGCTATATTCAATCCCCATTTCTATATCCCAGAGTATTCCCTCAGAGGCTTTTCGAGCTAACTTAGTCAGTCGTTCATAGAAATCTTCGAAATTGCTATAATAACGAATAAGCTCTGCCACCGGAGTTAGATATTCCTCCTTGGTAAAAAAATCCATAGCATGCGCCATACTTGCGAGTTTCGCCGCCACCACGTTATCTTTTAGAAGATAGCCGTACATCAGATCGGCAGCGCACTTATTACCTGAATCATCAAGAACTAGTTCGATACGCCTGGCAAAAGTATTCACTACATTAATTGGCCAGGGATGATGATCTATCCAAGTCGCTTTCCAGTTATTTTGTTCTAAGTAATCGAATATCTTGCTGCATATCTCAACTAGATTACTATCATCATTCATTCCTAAATCTGAAATTAAGACTATCCCGGCCATTTTCGTTGAACTAATTATGGTTTGAAGATATTTTGCCAATTTTCCAAAAGATTCGGTCCCATAACTGAGAAAGTAGGTAGAAGCTTGTGGATATCGCATTAATCCAATAGAAGCCGAATATATCCCGTCTAGATCTGATTCGTGAGAAATAATTATTACTTGTATAGGAATACACCGTCGCTATAATTGATGATTTAGTGCTAATAATTTGTTATATATAAATATTGATGAGTCGCGATCTCGCTTACATTTGGTGTATCATAACTATCTTTATCTATATCTAATACTAATAACATAATAGTTAATATCAATTAACATCCTAACCAAAAATAGAATTTCCTTGGTACTGGTTCTAATCGCAGGAGGTGGCTACGCTGGATTGCAAACGGCCATAACCGTGGAACGCCTAATAAGGGGCACAAGATCAAAAATAGTGCTAATCGATAAAAGAGAATATCACACACTACTCCCAAGTTTGCCTGAAATTATCTCAAAGCGAGGATTTTCCATAATTTATTATAGAGAAATCTTAAAAAATCGAAATATCGAATTCATTCAGTCCGATATTAAGGATATTAGTTTGGATAGTAAGACCGTATCTATGGTAAATAGTTCACAGATCTCTCGTACATTGGAATATGATTTTTTAGTCCTATCATTGGGAAGTCGGCCATTCATTCCAGATATCCCTGGTATGAATGAGTTTGCATTTCAATTTAATAGCATAGAAGATGCTCAGAAAATAGCTACAGCTTTACCTAATATCGGAATGGGAAAAACAATTGTTGTAGGTGGAGGTGGGGCTACCGGGGTTGAGCTTGCTGGAGAAATTGCAACGCTACAAGGTAGTAATCCTGAATCTAATCTCGCGGAGGTCGTATTGGTATCAGCGAACTTGCTCAGTGGCTTTCCCAATGAAGCGGTCAAATGGGCAAAAATTTACCTTGATAGTTTGAACGTTCGATTGCTTGTAGGCAAGGAGTATTCTATAGTAGAAATTAGATCAGATTCGGTTCGGCTCAGAAATGATATCGAAATAAGGAGCGGTTTGTTTATCTGGACTGGTGGTGTAGTTGCTAGTCCTCTGCTTAAACAAATAGGGCTGAACATAGGCGAAAAGGGCAGAGTATTAGTTAATAGTCACTTGCAACCAGCTGGTAGAGATGATGTCTTCGTAATTGGTGATTCAGCTCTCTTATTAGACAATTACGGCCGGCCTTTACCGACTAATGCATATTTCGCCAAAGAGCACGGGAAAGTTGCTGCATATAATATCTGGGCCAAGATAAATGGCAAACCACTTCGCAAATTCAAGCCCTCTGATCCAGCATCTACGTACGCCATTTCAATAGGCTCGGAATTTGCGATTTCCAGGATATCAGGACTAGATCTCTTCGGATATTCAGCTAGTAAACTTAAGAAGATTATCAAGATGAAATATCTAAAGGAGATAGGAGGTGCATCTTTGGCTGGAAGCGAGTATTCTAGATTTTAAGAAAAATTAAGGATTAGCTCAAAGAATTAACCGAAATACATTATAACATAATATATTAATAATATAATAATTGTCTATATCTATTAGTTCTCATTTCTATTCGTATAATTATTAATCAGCCAATGTATTTCTTCATAGCAAACCTTGCAGATAAATTTGTCATTGGTGTGCTCACAACAATACATATCAGTGTTCGGACCACCGCAGCGGCTACACAACTCACGCATAGATCATGATTATAGTGGTATGGATCCATATGTGCTTATACCGTAATTATAATGCATTTAAATACAATGCAATACATTTATCTAATGTTAGCAAATAAAAAATGGCTCGCTTTGAAGGTAACAATAATCTGATAATCTAACCGATTTTTGATCTGGACTTTATTTTAATTTTTAGTATTGCTTATTGTAATTAGGGGATTGATATTGGACTTATCCATAGTTCAAATAGACGGTTACCTATTATGGATAACACACATGATTCATAAAAAAATTGGACGTCTCTAATAGACAGATGTTTCAGTGCGTCTGGAACTAATACCATTAGATGATGGCAGGTCAGGAAATTTGCTTCTTGTACTCTCCTCCACGGTTGCAGTAGCATCTTCGATTATCTTCATAGCTTCTTCGTCTAGACTTGTAACCCCTATATCTTTAGCTACGGTAGATGATGAAATGGCTTGACCGGTTCCAGTCATGATATTGCCTAATAAATCTGATATTTGTCCTAGTGATTGATCTGCTTCTGGCATCATAGATGATAATCCTCCTTGTATGCCCTTTATGACTGACATAGCCGGACTTAGAGTGACTACCACATCTCCAAGCTCTGTCATTGTATTTAGCCTCAACTGGATTTGCTCTAAGGCCAATTTAGCGGAATCAACCATACTGTTCATTTTGCGAACTTGAGATAATTCATTGGACAACAATTTGGCGTATTGGCCATCATGATTTTGAACTGCCTGGATAACACGATCAAAGATTAGCTTATCTTTTTCGTTCATCTTCGTTGATATCGCATCTAACTTGGAAATCTGCATCTGTAATTTTTTTTGAGCCTCTTCTATTCGCGGCTTTAGCGGCTCTGATGACTTTATCCCTTCGCGAAGTTTATTCCTAACGCTCTCACTAACGCTCTCGCCGTGTTGAGGTCGACTCCATTTATTTCCAAATGACATATTGTAATACCTCGTACTGTCTACGAGATAAGTTATTGTTATTGTACATCAAGAAAAGTTGTTTAACAGCTTTAAGTTATTTATTGATTAACGAAATTCACAAATAAAATTCTAAGCTTATTATAGTAAAGGGGACTATACTTTTATGTTTGTTATAGATCGAGAAACTGCATGCCGTAGCATAGCACAGTATTATCCTGTCTTTTAATGTTAACTGTTCTAGATTTGACTTGGGATTTAAAAATATGTATCCGGAAAAGGGCAAGATGAAAGCGTGATTCATATCTTTGATTGGGGATAGAGCACAAAGCTGAGCCCAGATGATGATAACGAAATTAGAGTAACCGATTTACAGTATACGCATTCTTTCTGCATCGAAAACTCCAGACTGGATAGTTAGGGCTAATCATAATTTATTTAAATAATTCTCATAATAATATAGTATAATGATTGAAGATAAAAATGTCAATCGATCTTCTCTATTATCAATGCCTATATCATTTGCAATGAATTCGAATGTCATTATTTTAGAGCAGTCTAGAACAGTTGCGGACGCGATCACTGCAATGAAAGACAACCTCGTACGTTCCATCCTTGTATCAGATCATGGCGAGCAAGTCATTGGATTAGTATCAAAAACGGACGTACTTTTTAAAGTGGTTGCGATTCACAAATCACCAGCCAAGATGCTGATTAAGGAAGTAATGTCTGCTCCCGTAATCTCTATTCCTCCCGAAATGTCTATCGTAGACGCCCTCTCTGTTATGGAAAAACATATTATTAGACAGCTTGTTGTAACAACCTCGAATAGCGTCTTGGGTATCGTGAGCCGAGATGACATTATGACGAAAATGGAAAAAGCGGCAATGGAGACAATCAATGCAGCGACTGCGACGACATCGTTGTGTATACTGAACCCCTTTGCATCAACCCAACTAAAAGATAAAAAAGCGATGTTAGCATGTCCTCACTGTCAAAAAGAGTATGGTGATAAAGAGGTTCTCTCTAGACATATACAATCAGCACACCCTTAATTTAGAATACCCGATTACTGTTAGGTAATTATTCGATCCACGTTTCATTTTCTTCTGATCTGTAGTCACATCCAGAATGTATTAAAGAATATCGACGGTATGATTTGTAAGAAAAGATATTGTCTCCTGACTTGTGTCGCAATATGTGTAATTCCTTTATGGAGATTATATTTCATCATTTAACCTCCACGAATGCTTTTAGATGATTGTTGATAGAATGCAACAACCTCTTTGTTACCAATACAAGAAGCATATCGTGTCCTATATTAAATTCTGGTCTTCTAAATCTCTACCGCCATTTATTCTTCTTCTATGATGATTTTTATTTCAATGAATTGACAAGAATCTTAATATTCTGCGGGATTGTTAACGAAGATTTCTTAGCCAAATCAGAAGCCTCATCCAAATTGCTTTGATTTGTAATCTCCTTACAATTGCTTATGTTTCTATGATCCGAAATTGGCCATTGACTATAAATCCTCTTCGTTCCCATTTTGTGGAGATTACTATAAAGATTCTAATGATTGCTCACGATACTACAATACTCCTAATTTGGTGCGTGATCGTGCGAACATCTTCCAAAACGCATGATCCTAAAATTTAACATACGTTTTATTAAAACAGCCAAAGATAGATAGGATCTAACAAACACTATTAAATATGCCTAACTGATTGCCAATTGTCAGTATTTTTTATAACAAACATTATATTCGATTAGTTATCTTCTAATTCTATGCCTAACAAGAGTTATGATGCTATAATTGGCTCCTCGCTCAACCACAGTGAAAGTAGCAATAATATGCAAGATCTAGAGTTTCTTCAGGTTAGATATACCGACGTATTTGGCAGATTCCTCGCGAAATATGTAATGACTGATAATGACCAGCTACAAAATTTGATCACTAATGGGATAGGCCTTGACGGTTCATCTGTCGAAGGCTTTACCACTATCAATGACTCTGATTTGGTTTTAATTCCTGATAAATATACTCTCAGATTGTTCCCGTTTACAAAGCAGATAACAGCTTCGGTTATCTCAGACGTCTACCGAGGATATGAACAAGGTAGATTACGCAAAGACCCACGATATGTTTCACAAATTATGGAGGAACGCCTTGCTGAAAAGGGCCTAACATGTCAGGTTGGAGCAGAAGTCGAATGTTTCATCTTTGATAAGATACTATTTCATGATCATCAGAATTCTGGGGAAAATGCTGTAGATGGCCCGGACATTATATCTCAAGAAAAAATAGGGATGGGGAACTATCCGATTAGAACCAAAGGAGGATATGATGCACCCCCATTCCAAGATTCATTGTTAGATTTCAGGTTCGAAGTTGCAAGGATTCTGAAGGACTATTATTGCATAAATGTAACGAACTTAAATCATGAGGTAGCTAGTAGTGGCCAGATCGAAATAAATTTTGTTCATAACAGCCTAACCAAAAGCGCAGATAATGTCCAAACATACAAGGACGTAGTCAAAAATGTGGCAAAGAAAAACAATCGGATTGCGAATTTCATGCCCAAGCCAATTTTCGATGGTTCTATCACTTCAAGGAAAGGAGATCCTAGTTGTAGCGAGGATAGTAATGATAATGGTTCAGGCATGCATGTTAGTCTAAGTTTATGGACAAAATCTTCACTTGGGTCGTCTCTAGAGAATAATCGCAACATGTTTTACGATACTGATGATTTGTACTCCAACCTTAGTCAGGTTGGCCGCTATTTTATTGGAGGTGTTCTCGATCACTCTCCTTCACTAGCAGCATTAGTTGCACCTACGGTAAATTCTTACCATCGAATAGTTCCAGGATTTGAAGCTCCAGTGTATATTGCATGGGCTAGAGGAAATCGATCAACAGTTATCCGCATACCTATAAACGATAAAGACAACTACAAGACAAAGCGACTTGAATTTAGAGCTCCAGACCCCTCCTCAAATCCTTATCTAGTCTTTCCAGCGATAGTTTCAGCTGGGCTTGATGGGGTCCAGAAAAAAATTGATCCTGGATCTCCGATTGACGAAAATATATACAAAATGTCAGAATCTAAAAGGATCAGCCTTGGAATTCAACCCTTGCCGCGCACATTGCAAGATTCGCTGGAAAGGCTGAAGAGTGATTTGGATTACCTCAAAATTTGCTTTAGCGATGAGTTGATTGAAACATATCTAACCATCAAAGAAGCTGAAACGAAAAAAGTCGGTGAAAAATCCAAGTCGCAGCAATTTTTGTACTATTATGATATCTGATTTCTTAGATATTCATTGTCATAAAGTACTGATAACTCCCATACCATAGTTTTGTGGTTAGTCATCAAGAAGAGGTCGTATTACTAATGGTCACAAAAGTTCTATAAAGAATGTGTATCAATATACTGTTGTGGGACTTAAGGACTGGTTTCAGAAGAAATTGAAACAAAAACCCCCCGATGAAAAATTCTCGTCATTTTCAGAATTACAAGAAAAAAAAGATAACCTAAGCTATGTCGAACCTGAAGTAAATTATTCGACAAACACTGATTTGGATCTTTCTCGAGAAACAAAAGATGCACAGTCACACCAAACCCAGTCTGAAGTAGGAATGGATGACAATCTGGACTACGTACAAAACGAAAATCATTATCAGGATAGAATCTCAGATAAGAATATTCGTCCTTTAACAAGGGAACTGCCAAGTGAGAACAAGGAACCCGTAACCACGCCGTCACAGATTTCAGATGGTGACGATTATGTGACAAGCCTCCTTACGAGATTGCCAGAGCTTTGGGCGGGTAAAGAGATGAAACTACACGTCATAGCCGACTTTAGAGACTCAGCTTGGATTATAAAAAAAATCCTGCAGCAGGTAGAGAGCGGATTGATAAATGCAGATATAAAGGTCAAAGAATTCACTAATCTATGTGATATTACATTTACTCTCCGTGTTTCGGAGGGACTCTCGGAATTTCCTGCGGCTATAACGGCCATCAATCCTACGCTTTCATATCTGTTAACAACCATAAAAGCCGAGGCGATTATGAGGAGAAAAAGAAGGCTAAGGGATAGCTGAATTTTATCTGATAGCGATCAGGATTTTATTTAATATTATGCTATTGGATTCATGCTATTTAGTTCAATATATCATTTGATATTTGATATTTGTACTGCCTAACGTACTCCAGTATGATTTGAGTTTTGAAATATTTGGCCATAACAGTCTCGAACATCCGCTGAAGTTAGTTGACCGTCATCCTTAGACAGATCGGATTCACACTTTGATAATTCGGTCAAGTTCTTTTTTGAAGTCTTTTCGTTCGATTTTGCAACATCTGTGTTTTTGCTATTTTTCTCTTGAGCATTTGCAATATGGATAAAATTGGTTCCTAGAACTAGCACCACGGTTACTCCTACGATAAACAGGAATTTACTTGATCTATTTCCTTCACGCATCTAAACAGAGATGACTGCATTTTTAATAGAGAGTTTGTAAGATAGTATAATAAATGTGATCGTATTTAATTTCTGTCGTATTTTATACGGACTATTATTTATAACAAGTACCCATGACTTTTTTTGAGAGGAATAATATGCATGCTGAAGTTAGGGGTAAAGGCTCAGGTTGTGTCATCTATCCGAATAATAGAACAGATAATCAACACCTACTAATTAATCTTATAATTTGTTGAGTCAAAAGATTCTTCCGGATATGCAATAATCGAGTACATCGATTCATAGGGCATAATTCTAGACGGCCTACATCCCATATGAAATACCCATCCCCGAGATTTCATCTGATAATGAATGTCGAGCAGATTAGATAATATAGAGAGACTCGTAGATATACAAATATGTCCAACAATAGCAAAATTCAGACAATCAATCCTGCTACCGAAGATATAGTTGGCACTTTTGATGTTATGGATTCGGCACAGATATCTCAAGTTGTTAAAAAATCCAGGATCGCATTTGAGTCTTGGAGAAGAAAGGAGATAACGGAACGTTGCGATTATATCCGAAATTTGGTGAAAGTGCTTAGGAAAAATAAGGAATCATATTCCACCCTTGTGACTCAGGAGATGGGTAAACCCATTAAACAGTCAGCAGCCGAAATTGACAAATGCGAATGGCTATGTGATTATTATGCTGAACATGCAGAATCATTTCTTAGAGATGAAATAATCCCAACAGAATTTCGCAAGAGCTTTGTGTCTTTTGAACCTTTAGGCGTTATCGCTGGCATCATGCCATGGAACTTTCCTTTCTGGCAGGTTATGCGATATGCAATTCCAGCACTGATTGCAGGCAATGTAGGAATACTAAAGCATTCTAGCGTATGTCTTGGGAGCGCGCTGGAGATAGAGAAAGCTTTTCAACACGCAGGATTTCCAGAAGATGTATTTCAAGCGATTATCGGAGATTATAGAGCTGGAGAGGCATTAATTCAAGCTCCTGGAGTTGATGCAGTATCAGTGACAGGTAGCGTTGAAACGGGGAGACGTATAGGAGAACTTGCGTCTAAGGGATTAAAAAAGTTTGTCTTGGAACTGGGAGGTAGCGATCCTTTTATTGTGTTGGAGGATGCCGACCTAATTCAAACTGCACAACTCGCTGTGCAGTCTAGACTCTTAAATACGGGGCAGAGCTGTATTGCAGCAAAGAGGTTCATTGTAGTAAAGGACGTTGCAGAAAAGTTTCTAAGACTGTTTGTGGAAAATACGAGAAGCGAAGTAGTGGGAGACCCAATGAATCCCAAAACTACCGTTGGCCCATTAGTCAGAGATACTCAAAGACAAGCTTTAGAAAAACAGGTAGAAGATGCAAAAGCTAAGGGGGCAGAGATTTTAACAGGAGGAAAGAAAATTTCAGGTAATGGTTATTTCTATGAACCAACTGTAATATCCAATGTAAGCTCAGATATGGCCGTTGTAAGAGAAGAAGTGTTTGGACCTGCAGCTCCAGTTATAATCGTAAATAATGAATCTGAGGCAATTCAAGAGGCAAATAATTCTGAATTTGGTTTAGGGGCAAGTATATGGACGAACGATTTGGAAAAGGGAGTCAGATTGGCAAGACAGATCCAAAGTGGAATAGTGAGGGTTAACGAGATGGTTCGATCAGACCCTCGGCTACCATTTGGAGGGGTCAAATATTCTGGTATTGGTAGAGAGCTATCTGAATTCGGTATCAAAGAATTTGTTAATATAAAGTCAGTCGCAGTTAAAGACTTGGCAAGCAAAATACTTGTAGAGTAAGACCTGGCTACTGCCTGATACTTGATTGGAATCCATTGATTTTTTGGATTGTTAACAGTCTACTTATTATAAAGATCAACACTTTTTTTGCAGTTCAGCCGTGTACTGCAAAGATAATAATAACAATAGTAACAGTAATAATAATCATAATAATAGGCCACTGTCTTCCCATTAGTCTCGCGTCAAATTAGGCAAATTGGTGTAAACCCAATTCTTATTCCGAAAGATATGTTAGACTATAATTCCAACGTGGTAGCAAACTATCAAGAGAAATCCCTATGAAATTTTCCTAACATTTGCAGATTATCTTAGCCCTACGTCATTTTTTGGATCAGATCTGATCACTGTTTAGTGGAATTAATCCACATAACAAATTGGGTCTGAATGCTGATGGAAGACAGAGCAAGATTAGGAATATTCACATATTATCTTCTAGATTAACGACATGCAAATTCATTAAAGGTACGAATATACCTGCAGAAAAGGTCATACTATTAGAGATTATGATGGGCAGGAACCGTAAACCGGAAGTCCTTTTCGGATCTATTAGATTCTAATCCTACAGTAGTTTTGTAGGAAATTGTACCATTTATTATAGTATTAGTCTTCCCCTGATCAAAATTATTCCAGATAGTCGAATTAAAGTTGCGACGATCGACTATTTTCTTATCCTTTAGCATTATGAAGCCATTACCAATAATAGGATATATATCTGCAGATGGGGTCAAGAAACCCTCAAGCTTTTGTCCTATGGTTCCTGAGAGCAATTTAGTACTTTTTACTATTAGATTATACTGAATTTCTTCCAAAATTATGGTTCCTTTGGTGGGATTGGTAACATTAAATATAAGATGAACATTTGAATCATTGTTATTAATCCTGTCGACGGTTAGATTTGCAATCGAAATTCCGATCTGTTTCTGCGAATCGGATGTTTGTGCTTCATTGGTTGAAATTTCATTTTGTACTCTCTTAATGTTCCTACTGTTTGATCTTGCACTGCTCTCGACATTAGCTAGAAAAATTGTTGTTATTATCAATAAAAAGACACCCGAAACAAAATAAATTTTATGTTTTAATTTCAACTATAGTATCCTGTATGTTGTTTCATTAAAGCCTTTTACTTTTGCAGTCGCTGTAATTTTTGTCACGCTCAGACTCCGTGTAGATTCTACACGGATTAAAGAGTTCTACAATCTTAAGAAATCTGACTATGAAAGTATTTTATGTAAAGAAATTAGCTTCGAGTAATACTCCATTCAAATCCGTGACAATTTTTAGATTGGGTAGACGCAAGCATCTGTTAGTGGCATACGACTATTTCATCAGCCGCATTTGCCGCTTGTAGAAGCCGACTGTTGTTTGGACTAGTACATTAGCTGATGAGCATCAGAAAGCAAAAGGTTATGGTAAAGTACTATCTAAAAATGGATATTTTCTAAACTGGAAATACTGCCTAGTGTATATCACTAGCTATATTTCTGCTTTACATAAGGTTTTTACTTGATGACTACAAGAAATAATGGACAGCCCAATGTTGAGTGTAAATCTTTTAAATAATATATGTTAGTAGATGCGACAGGCTAGAATGTGAGACTAGCACTGGAACATGCGAGCACGCGTTGACCTATCTCAGAAAATTTTCGGTCACACAATACAAGCTGGGACGCCTGAAATACAATGTAATAACAAATCGACTTAAAAAAGATAAAGTAATAAAAGAAAACATCCAAGAAATTCAACCAATAAGACCATGTGATAAAAAGGAATTGGACATGATACTTTAATTCATATATTGAAAATGTATACCACGCTGTAATGGGATACGAAAACAAAGAGCAGAACAGTGCTGAATCTACTACCTCTTCTGGGGGTAGCAGTCAGACTGAGGGAACTTATCTTTTTGGAGATTATTCGCCGTATGGGGAGAACAAGAATATAATAGATATGTTGAAGGATTTCGTTTCTATCTCAGAACATGTATTACAAATTCATGGAAATGTGGCTAAATTGAATTTTCTACTGAAGAATTCAGAAATTTTGCGAGAATCATTGAATGTAAAGATAAATCAATTCAGAACCTCCTGCGAAGCAGAAATGGATATATTTTTTAGTGAGTTCTATGAAAAATTGGCGAAAGTATACTTTCCGGATCAAGTAGGTGCTGAGCCCTTTCTTAAAATTAAAAATTCTATGGAACGGTCTATCACGGACGTAGAAAGGGAGTGTATCACCAGTTTTGACGAATACAAAACATATCTCGGATCGAAGAGGAATGATTTCTATATGAGCTCTGTGATACTTTTACAAGCATGGTTATCTAAGGATAAAAACAATCTGCCAAATATGCTTATTTCTCGTGCTACGAATGTATTGATCGCAAAGGTTGAAGATATTGGTGAAGGCTATAGGATCTCTAGGTCAACTGAAATCACGTTGGGGACAGCCGAGAAGTACGGTAATACCAAAACCTCATCAGTTTCATACTCATTTTATGTTGATGCATCGACTACAAGTTTTTGGAAAAACCATAGAAAGGTAATTGATTTAGAAATAGATCAGATATCGATTCCAATAGGTTTTAAAACCTCTATTTCAGAGAAATTGAGGAGATCCTTTCGATTAGGCCATTCAAATGACTATCAGCATGATTCTGAAAGAGAGCCAGAAATGGTCTCAGTCGAGAATTATTATATGACGCATGCAAAATTAGAATGTGGAAGGTCCTTATCAGTCATACTTTCTGCTGAATCGAAGCCCACAAGCAAAGTAATAAAAATTGAATACGACTTAAATGACCTCCATTCTGGTGGACCAGACCCTTCTGCAAACGAGAGCTCATCTAATTATGAACAACTTATAGCTGAGGGTAGAGCCCCAAGAGTAGAGTATATTAATGAAAAGGAAAATCGCCGGATAGACTTACTTCAAAAGGAGTTCCAAAGAGCTACGGATATTACACGAATCATGATTATGGGAGGTAAACTTGAGGAGAAACTGCAACAGTTATTAGACATTCGTTCAGTATCATCGTACATTAGGCTTTATTCAATTATAGTTGACGACAAAGAAGCAGTTGTTATGACGAACAACCAATCTCCAGATGGCCACTTATCGTATCACGAAGATTTAGTAGTCTCGTTTCTAGGATCAATAGCGTCAGGCTTTGAGCCAGTTATACAAATGTTAATGGTAAAAAGCCCCATAAAGGGAGAATTAATTTTGCGCTACGATTCACCAGACAAACAAAGAGAAGAATATATGATCAGAGTTAGCGATATAATTTCTCGATTGTCTTCCTCTAGTGCTGGACGAAGGGTACTCGCTGCTCTCGGACTTACTCATGAAGGAGGCAAAGATTCTGAAGTCGAGAACATTTCAAAAAGCTGATTACTCAATCTCGCGTATTTATTTTCACATTTATGTATTTCTCAATCGAATTAGGTAATATGCATCTTAACAATATGGTTATGATTATTGAAATTCTCAAGCGGAATAGTACACAAGGATCGTAGATGTTTATCTAGAGAATCTTAAAGTCACGAACTTCAGATTAGATTCTCAGCAACGAATCCATAGTCTAGGTCCGACACGTTATGTTGGGTTCATATTCTTGGCTACATTGTTGTATGATGATATGAAACTCATGGCATAGCTATTCGCATGCCTCTCAGTTCCTCGGTGTACTCCTCCCCTGGTCCTTAAATGGTGATAGAATTCATGCAATATAACAAAAGGGTTGTAGAATATATCAGAGTTAACGGCATAAATTTTCATGCTATTTTGAACGTATAATGCATATACGCTCTTCCTTTTTCCTTTTATAGTCCCGACAACTATTTCTGGAGTACTAATATTGTAGAATTTACTAAGCTTATTTAACGCTTCTTCAGTTCTACCATTTAAAATCATGTGCACGATCCTAGCTTTAGTTATGTCATCTGGCGCGGTCGTTAGCATCAGGTACATGACCTTCCAAATTCCTGGGATATGAGCCTTTGTATATTTTAACAAAATGTTGAGAACCTTTGCTTAAAAGATCAGTTTATCAAGCATAATTTTAAATTATGTTCTCACTTGGGCTTCGGAACAGAATTGTGGTAAAAATATTCCTAGGGATTTGAGGAATTCGTTAGCCTTGACATAGCTGAGGTGTTAATGAAATGTTTTGTATAAGGTAATAGTAATCCTTGATAGGACATATCCTCTATGCATACTAACATGAGAGTGATCGTCATTTAAAGAATCGAAGGATCTAACAATTGAATTCAGGAAAATATCTTCCTACCCGAAAGTGTCCTTGGTTGTTTATAAACAAATCTAATCCCGAAAAATGGATTGGAATGTAACACTAATGATTAATATGCTGATATGGCACGGTTAATGAATGATTTTGCCTATTGGCTCATCACAATAATAATATGAAGGCGTCTAGTTAATGTAACACATGTTGAACGACATAAATCCAACTATAGCGATAAGGTGATATCATATATATCATTAGAACAAAGAGAAACTATACTTAATTTGTACAAGTCCGGAATTTCGCCAGACGTTATTGCATTGCAAATGGATTTGAACCGGGAGGATGTTATTGCTATAATCAATGAAACTAATATCTACAAGACAAACAAAAGGAATTCTAAGAAGAGGCAAAGAGACGCTCCGTTGCTGAGTGGTCTTTATCTTGATACGATAGTTAATGTAGATTTGGCAATCAAACAGGCACAATCTAGAATCTGGCAGGCCCTAAAAGTAAAACCACAGTTTAATATTTCCATGGAGGAAACTCAGAATATTTTAGAAAGCTACGAAGGATCCAAAGTCACATTTGTAATCCTCTATATCGACCTTGTAGAATCAACGAGGCTATCAATGATGCTACCTATAGATAGGTTAGCAACGATAATCCAGGCATTTACCCAAGAAATGTCTATGTTGATTGAGGCTTATGGGGGATATATTTTAAAATATGTAGGCGATGCCATTTTAGCCTTCTTTGTGGTCCCTGATTACGATAAAGACGAAAGCTACAAGACAAACGCATACTTGCCCTGTCTTAATGCTGTCAATTGTGCATGCTCGATGATAAAGGTGAATCGTGAAGGTATAAACCCTATATTGAACCAATACGACTACCCCGAGCTGAAGGTTAGAATTGGCGTAGACATTGGTGAAAATGTAGTTGTCCAGTATGGATGGGATACATATAATAGAAATGGAAAGGTTATAATGAAAAAGGCTCATCTCGATGCTCTTGGCTATACTATCAATATTACTACAAAGATGACTGGACTAGCAAAGCCAGATCAAATAGTGATAGGTCAAATGGTATATGATTTATTGGATGTTAAACAAAAACTGGCCTTTGAACCCCTGACTGTAAACCCGGACATGTGGAACTATGTTAGTGACTATGCAGGGGGAAGGATATATGATCTCTATGGTAGCATAAACAAAAAATTTGACTTACCTTATAATAGTGTAAATAACTATTGATAAGGCGCTAATACATGCCACTATTACAACTATGTATGATAGAGCCAAAATTGACTTTATTTTCTAATGACATTGAAACTCTCCAATAATTTTGATGAGTATTTAAATCCTCGCAATGCGTGTATCGAATTAATAATTTAGGATGCCGTACCTGACTTGATTGACCTTTTATAATGAAGATTGTTAAGAAAAAAGATGACAGTAATTCATATAACAAATTGGGTAAAGGACCAGTGTGCAACGATTGGATTTCTGGCAGGATAGTATATACAAAGCTGGATAACATCCCAACTGGATCCGGACACAGATCGCACCCATTTACGGAAATTGAAGAATCAAAGGTATAAAAAATAATTTAACAATCAAAGTCGGTTCTTATTTATTATTATCATTAAGATCGTATCGAAATTTGTTACTATAAGTCAGCTGCTAAGCGCATAGGTTCAGCCTGCAAGTCTATAGTGGATAGTTCCTCAAGCCGCAAAGATTGAATTTTCGCAGCTTAAAATAGGAATGTTAGTTGGAGAACTGCATGGATAATATTGTGACTGCTCTTCACTACGCTTATGTTGTATAGTAAGTGACCCAGTTAATTAATAAAAAATGAAGCTAAACTAGACAATTAGTTTCATGAATTATCTTTATAGAAAGATCATATGATATACTATTCAACCAGTTATTTATTTATCGTGAATAATATTCAATCGGTAGTGGAGCGAATTAGTTCCCGGAGGCCAAGATTTGCTCTAATTTCCGTTTCAGGAGTGCATTTATCTTATGACCATCTGATTTGCCTCTAAGCACAGCCATCGTTCGCCCCATCAGCATGCCCATAGAGTTCATGCCCTTATCCTTTATTGTATCCAGATGTTTGCATAAGATACTGTCGATTTCCTCCTCTAGCTGCTGTTCTGTCATAGTTTCAACTCCAGATTCGAATTCATTCAGATCTTTTATCTCTTGACTCATGAGCTTCTGATAAAGTAATGTTACTGACTCCTTGGCGATTCTGCCGGCGTCAAGCTCGTTGAAGATCTCAAATAACTTTTCTTGAGTTAGAATTGAACTATCATATCCCTGTCTTTCTAGATTGGTTATGTCCTCTGTCAACTTTGATGCTACAAAAGTAGGAGATATCTTCGTTGAGGATACAATCTTTTCAAAGAGATTTAGATATTGTGAATCAAAGATCTCTTCGGCAAGTTTCTTGTTTAATCCATAGTTACTAATTAGCTCATTTGTGTATTCTTCTATTGGCCGCGGAATCTTCTGACGTAGTGAGTCAAGAAGCAGATTATCGACTTCGATTGGAGCTACATCGGTTTCGGGGTACATTCTAGCGGATCCAGGTCTAGGTCTAATGTACACGGTTTCACCACTTTGTGTTACCGCTCGTGTTTCCGAAGGAACTCCTTCTAGTACAACTTCTAGTCTCTGAATCAAGGATGTTATTGCGGACGACACATTTGCTAGGATCCCGCCAATTATTATGAATGCATCATCTCTAGATTTTATTTCAAGTTTTTTTCTTATGTTGTCGACGTCTTCCTTCGAAATTCCATAACCAGGAAGCTCATCGGAATGAAATATTCCACCAATACCGTAGAAGCGAACGATTTGACTCAATTCCTTACCCAATCTAATTTTGTCGTACGGTTCATACCCGAGTATTCCAGCAAAACCTTCTATTTTAATGGCCTTATATACTGTATTTTGATTTTCAAGTGAATCACGGATTTTCTTAGAGGATGAAGTTCTTAGGATATCAGTGACATCGACTATCCTTTTATCAATTCTTATTTCTGCAATTCCTCTCTCGTTTTTCAGTATATTAGCAATAATCATTAAACCATGTTGCCTAATTACTTCATATTCAATGACTTTGATTAACTGTTCTAATTTTTGTACACCTTTTATTTCCACAACTCGACCGTTTTCTATTGAGATATTGACGTCTTGTCTTATGCTTCCTATGCCTCGGGCCACTCTTTTACTTGACCTTAATATTCTTCCCAAACCCAGTGCTAGTTGCATAACTTCTTGCGGGGTACCTGAGATTGGTTCAAGTGCGATCTCGACCAATGGTATCCCTAGTCTATCGAGTCCGTATTCCCTTAGGTTATTATTATCTGATATCAACTTCGCAGCGTCCTCTTCGAGGCATATGCTTTGTACACCAGTTTTCTTTCCATTAACTTCGATAAATCCACCCATAGAAATTAACATGGTTCGCTGAAACCCACCTGTATTTGATCCATCTATGACTATTTTGCGCATTACGTGAATTTCATCAAAGATGTCCGAATTGAGTGCCATAGAAAAAATTAGAGCGGATTCAAGAGCATCCCTATTTACCTGATGGGGAGGTTCTTCATCAGCTTCTACTAAACAGCTCGTTCTGTTCGCTGCATGATACTTTACAGATTGAATCTTTTTAAATTCAAATAATGCAGCTGGATCGATTATCCCCAGTTCGCTTTGGGCAGGCCTTAAACTTCGTGAAACCACTATAGTATACTCTTCGTTCTCATTGCAATCGCACTGACAGAAGAGCTTAGTTCCCGTAGCAAGTTGTTGGTGAATTTCCAAGCCAACCTTTAGATTTATCGCTAGTGGATTTGTTAACACTTGAAGTACCAAAGTAATTGATGTCTTTTATTTCTTATCTGTTTGTATAGGGCTAACAGAAGATATTTCATTACAGATATTTTCTTGCATCAATCTTTTCATGTCCTCGTAACGTTGATTATCTGCCAATAACCACATTGCCTTTACCAACGCAGTTTCAGGTGTCATATCTGACAATGGTACGACCCCAATTTGGAGTAGATCTCTTCCAGTCTCATACACATTCATATTAACTCTTCCCCAGATACATTGCGAAGTCATGAATATCATCGTCCCCGAATCGATTGCCTGTTTTAATGGTGCAATGCACTCATCACCCACATGACCGAGACCTGTTCCTTCAAAGATTATAGCCTTATAGCCACTTTGTACCACCTGAGAAATTAGCGCAGGTTCGAATCCAGGATAAAATTTAAGCAAAATTACGTGTCTGTCGAAAGATGTTTTGTACGAAGAATAATTTGCATCTTTACGACTTTGTAACTCTAGTGTAGGATTATGCTGCATTTTGATATTTTCTCCGTTGATTAGTGCGACAGGTTTGATATCAATCGATTCGAATGCATCGCGACTACTGGTATGGTTTTTTCGAACTCGTGTGCCTAGGTGACATGCTAATAGATTATCGGAAGCCTCAGCATGCATTATAACGAAGACTCCAGAATACTCTGATTCTACAGCAAATTTGGTTGCCCCTATCAAGTTAAGGGCGGCATCAGATGATGGTCTGTCAGATGACCTTTGAGCTCCGGTTAGTATGACTGGTATGGGTATATCACGGAGAGCAAAACTTAGAGCTGCCGATGAATAATGCATAGTGTCAGTTCCGTGTGACAAAATGATCCCTCTGTAGATTCCCATGTTAACCTTTTCAATTATCTTATTTGCCATCAGAGTCCAATGTTCTGGCCTCAAATTTTCGCTGTATTCATTTAGTAACGCGTCGGTATCTACCGAGGCATATTTAGAAATTTCTGGTACTGACAAATATAGATCAGATGCGGATAGAACAGAGGTAACACCTCCAGTCCTGTAGTCAATCTTGCTGCCTATGGTACCACCGGTACTAATAAGCGCAACTTTGGGAAGTTTACCTTCATCTTTATTTTGATCGCTAGAGTCGGCTCGGCCTATTGTTTGAATTAAATTGTGTAAGTCTTTTTTAAATTTGTATACATCATACTGAGAATCGGAATTAACTTTCTCAATAGACCTTATCTTTGTCAAATTTATACCAATATTGTAGCCATTCCTTAGTTTTATAACAACATGATTGTCATCAAACAACTCGTAGCGAGGAAGCAAGATTCCAGAATACTTTCCATTGTTAGTATGTATATCGATACTTTGTCCTATCTTGATATCGTTCTCAATCAGTAGTTCAGATGCCTTCCCTTTGTAATCTGCCGATCCCACTGTCTCCGGTCATACAGCAATGTCCCATATATGGATTCCTAACCAGAATGCTGTTTGTTCAGAATTTTTAGTTCACTTGAATGATTCTGTACAATTAATCCAGTGAAAACCTGGCATCACCGGCTATGCAGCATATTCTGTGATTTTTATACTAGCATCTTCGAGAAGGTGTAATATGGCGGTCTCAATCTGGTGTACTGATATAATACCAAAATCCCACGCATCTATAAAGGCACGAAATTCATCTTGTAGTATCTTTGCAGTATCTTGAAATTTAATCATCTTTTCAGGAGTGTCAGGTGTTCTATAACCCTTAGCAACCATTATAGGACACCTCTTATCAATTTCCAGAGGGTTATACCATGCATCTTTTGCGAATTCATAGTCGCCACCTTTGATAATATTGTATATACGCATCAGTTCATCTCCAGACAATTTTTGTAAGTCGGCAAACCATGAATTGCCATTAGAATTGCTTATTTGAGCCGCCTTTTCATAAACTGTGTTTTTTTCCCCTGAATGACCAGATTTCGATTTCAATAGTATACATATCATATCAACTTATCGAATAGAAATACATTTTCCTTTATTAAGAAAGGAATTTAATGAAGGTAAAATGCGTTGTATAGATAGAGTATTTTCTATAAAGATTAAATATTATAGAATTAATTCTTATTTTACAAGAGTTTTATATATACATAATAAACCGTGACAATAATGTTATTTGATATTTGACTTATAATAATCTCCTACAGGCCGAGATTATTGAGATGTCGTATTCGCTCAACTCCTCCTATTTGTTCGATAATGGTAGCAGTTTGGAAAGTGACCAATTCCTTCCATTCTTTCCCATTCGCTATTCGCGTCCTCACTTCAGTGGCAGATAGTTCTTCTCGCCTAAACATTGTAGGCTCCTTTACCTTGAATCCTCTCTCTATGTATAGCTGCCTTGTGAATCTATCGTTGGTAAAAATCACACCGTATCTAGGAACTAAAAGATCCACTTGACGAGTCCACAAGCCGTGTATTTCAATATCTGGGACAGGGATCAAGAATATTTTATCTATGCTTATCTCTTTGTCTGCCTGTAGCGAATCTCTTATCATCTCAATACGTTCACCAGCAGTGAACGGATTTCTCGGCTCATGACTTTTCTGAGCACTACCTACTACAATTATTAGCTCGTGTACACTATTAAGAGCATACTTTACAGTCGCAAGATGGCCGAGGTGGAACGGCTGAAACCTACCAATAAATGCTCCTCTTAAGACTATACTCGTAGGCAAAGAGTTATTCTCCATGCAATTTTAATCTATATCTTTGACAGAGCATTAGTGAATTGAGATGACTCTTCCGTGAAGTGTTCACTGGAGATCGCTCGCTCCTAATGAAGATAATAATATGACTATTGAACAGGAAAAACATGTCCTGAGAATTCATAATTCCAAATTAATTGTTACCATCAACAATAATGTCTGCCCTGAATTGTACAATATCTGAATCTGTCCAGAATAACTCTCGATGAATCAAGAGGATAGCTTTGTCATTATCATCACCTATACTTAGAGAGCCATCGTTCCGCGAGAATCCTTTTTTTAAAGACTTGTCATTTTTTGCGATATCCAAATTTTGATTAATGGATTTGTCCTTGAATAAACTTTTAGGATTTTCTCTCTGGATTAGGAACAAAAACTATCTTATCAAAATGCCTGGTTTAATTAACACCGAATCAATCATATAATTTATAGACGTATCTGTAACTGTGACCGCTCCACTTAACTGTTGAATTTCATCCTTCCCTTGAGTAGCTATGATACAATTCCTTCAGTACTTGCAAGGGCAAATTCAATTCCCCCTCTCTAGGCAGTGTAATAGAATCAATTTCATCAAAGAAAGCTATACAAGTGGCCGGTTGACTTGCCCTTCTGAATATCTCTAAATCCTTTTTTGAATTCAACTGTCCACTTGCTAAGTAATTCAGGCCCCCCGTACGCTAGTGGAATTAGTTTTAGACTCTTGCAACAGATTTAAGTAAAGTTTTACCTGTACTAGGAGTACAATGAAGGAGAACACCCTTGGGATTTCCTCCTTTAATCCGCCAATATCTTCATATGCCACATTAGTAATTCCTCTTGCTACTTCACCCTTTTCTGATATCTGAAACACTGTCTTTTGCGTTACCAAAATTGCGTCCGCAACTGGAGCTACGCCTATAACTTGGAAAGTAAGTCTTCCACCAAAATATGGAACCATCACGTTATCTCCCTTAATGAGTGGAACGCTCTCCAAGGCATCTGCGAGGTATCTTTCATCTATAGAAGGTATTGTTTCC
>JBQCDO010000010.1:0-4512 GCA_051961195.1 Nitrososphaeraceae archaeon
TGCTTAGTGTGAACAGACACGGACAGACAATGAATCTAAATCTTGTATTACAAACACGACCACCATCGTTAGGAAATTCTGCACCGGAAGAATCGATTCTTCCTTAGGATTTTTCTTTCAGAGGGACTATGGACGTATGGACTAGCGATATTGAAGTCTAGATAGACTGATAGTAAATAGATAATAAATAGATAGGTGGATGAATGGATAAAGTTGAATGATGGTCATAACTATATCGATACGACGATAGATTTTACTCCCATCTAATTTGTCCCCCATCTAGTTACAAAGTGGTATGAATTAATCGAGTTTAGAACATGCTAAATTCAAAAGAGTCGAAAAATGAACGTACGAAGAAAACTATACAACTACTATTCATAGTTGTTGCTGTATTTGTTGTTATCACAGCTGCTGTTATAATTGGCATTATACTCTACAATTATTACAATCATAATAATTATTCAACTTCATCTTCGCATCTCAATGTCACTGAAATAAATCACTATTCTGGTATAGATAAATTCGGGGTAAAAGAAATTTATCCTACAGAACCAGGCGGACAGGAATGGTTCATGAATATGAGGGATATTGTTCATGACCCTAGAACATTATTTACAGCGGCAATCCCGACATTAACAAAGAATCTGGATGGGAGCTGGAAGGTATCATCTCCTGAAGTGCGATATAACATATTTATTTCTTCTGGTTATCGTCCTGAACTGATTACTACTCTCAATCAGACACAGTTAGCAACAAAAAGATACATTCAATCACCTAATGATTGGAAGAATGTAGAAATAACTGCATATCTAAAGTTAGTTAACCAAGGGGGATACGTTACTGGGGCCTCAGGAGATCTCCTGGGTGGACATTATACAATGTATGCAAGAGGAGGAATGCACAAAGGTTTTGGTCCGACCGATGGCGGCTGTGAAGGGACTTCATATCACGGAGACTGGGCTTATGATGGTGCTACAAGATTTGCCAAGGAACAAAGGTATCCATCATATATATTTACACCATTCAAGTCATCTTCAGGACCTATCGAATCGAAATGGGTTGGATTTAAGACCATAATGTATAACATCCAGCAGAATGGTAAAACAGCAGTGAAGATGGAGATTTGGGTCGATACGAACGGTAATGGAAATTGGGTTAAAGTAAATGAATTTGTGGATTCAGGTGGATGGGGAAATGCTGGTGCAGAATGTGGAGATTCACCAGATCAGATAATCACATGGGGAGGCCCAATTGTTACATATAGATGGGATAACTCACCAGATGTTGATATTAAGGATTTTAGCGTTAGAGAAATTCAAGCAACAAATCAACAATAAAATAAAAAATATGAGCTTTATGAAGTTGTGGTCAGCCGGCGTGGAAGGCCATTCACATATTTATTCTGATTTTATTTAATTATTAATCCTTGTACTTTTAAATTTGATTAAAAGACATCATATCCTTGGTGGTCGTTGTATTTTTTAACTTCGGTCATAATTCTCTCATGTTCTCTAAGGGCTTCATAAGTGTCAAACACTTGTTTGCATACTTTGCACTTACCATGAACAACCGATATGTCAATTTGACCATTGTCAGTATGCATGCAAATCTAACATCTTGCGCATAGCAGCTATATGGGTTAGTTCCGCAGCATCCTGTTATGATTCTAACATGTATGTACCACTATTTCCAAGCTTAATACCATTATGTTACCACCTGTTTTCAGCTGCTACCACCTTTTACCATAGAAATTGGGTCATGCGGGAACTACACACCACCATTGGTACCATTAGAAAAAAATAATTTTAAAAAATATGCCACACTATTATTCATTCTCTCTCAGCGTTGTACTTTGTATGTAACGGTTACTGGCAAAAAAAGCGGGCCTGTCATATAAGAAAGCAGCGAAGATAAGGTGAATAGATGTTGTATCATCTGGTTACATCCTGGTAAAAAGGATACCAAAGGACCACATTCAGTTGATAAGGTCTATTGTGTTATTGAAGGCAGGATTTTATCAAACTAAATGGAAAAGATCATAAGATCAGGCTGCATTTTTGTTCCTGCCAAAGCTGACCACAGATTCCATGGGAATAAGCAAGACCTAGTAATATTTTATGTATTAGGTGGCAGAAGTTAAATCTACCGAGATGCCCATGTGGTAATGAGTGCAGACTGGGAGAGGAAAAAACAAATCATTTGACAGTCTATTATCTGACCAAGACCAGCACACATTGTAGGACACTCACATGGTGGGGTAATAGCTTTGCAGCTAGCTCTTGATTTTCCTAATAGCGTTAAGTGCTCTTTCTCTACTAGAACCAGCACTGATACGATATGTACCAAATTCTCAAAAGTACATTCAAGAGCATATGCCCATTATACGGATGTATGAGAAAGGAGATAAGGCGCAAGCAATAGATAGTTTTTTGAGTCTGGTAGGAGGTGCTAGATGCCATAATTTAGTAGATAAGATTCTACCTGGCGCCACCTACCAAGCTATAGCAGATGCAGACAGATTATTTAAAATAGATAATGCCTGCGATGCAATTATGGAAGATTACACAAGAAGAGATAAGAACTCATTACTATAGCAATAATATTAAACCATTTCTTTCAGTCCATGGATTGGATAGTAGGCCCATGTTCGCTGAGATGGCATGAACTAGTTCTAAAATGGTTCCCACAAGTTGAAGCATCAGTGCTTCCGAGAGCAACACATTGGTTGCAACTTACTAATCTTAAAGGCTTGGCTGAACGGCTTGATGCTTTTTTTGCTATGCATTCAATAGATCAATAATAGGAGAATATTATTCATCTAAAACATTTTTTATTTAATAAGAATATCCTCTTCGTGTAACTAACTGCAGCCCAGTTAATGAAGGACTGATACTTAGACAATTATTTCGTTATTATAATAAATATTTCTTACACCTAAATCTTAGTTAAGGTGTAAAATGCATATCTGATAGCTAACGGTATTATAATCAGAATTGACGATGTAATGATACTCAGCTTTTCGGTTATAGCGATTATTGCAAAGATAAATACTGAGATGAGAATAAAGGTAGTAAATAATAATCCAAATAATCGTCTGAAATTTATTTGTGCCATTAGCATTACAGTATCAACCCATCACATATAGAAGTAACCTCCGCTGCCTCCCAACCTCCGGTAATATCGGGAATGTTCCTGTTGGCAAGTGATATCCAGAAATAGCCAAGAACAAATGATAAATGACAATATAACAATTCCGTTAGACTCGCGAAATGGATGATTTGCGACTATCTTCAAAATGATATAAGATACTTAGGATAATAACATGTGATACGCCTTATTAGTCTTTAAGTCTATAACAATACAAGTAGTTGAAAAAACGGCAAAGGAACTTTCAAAGAGAAACAGATATTCAAACTCGCGAAATTAGGATAGATTTTTCATTCAAAAGAGAAGTATTCTTTATTGTTGCTGGAGCGCTTATGGGCGGTCTAGTGATGGCAATTCCGCTGACATTCCTCTCTGTAGGCAGCGGATCAGGATATTATCTTACATGGATAGTATTTGGACATATAGTTGGTGTTTACTCACCTATCAGCGCTAATATTACTGCAGGATTTCTGATTCACTTCCTAACTGCTACTTGTGTTGGGATTATAGCTGGAGTATTTCTCTATAAAACAAATATTCTCAATATTAGCAAGCCTTCAAACGGTTTGCGATAGGGCTTACTTGTAGGAGTTATTGTTTATTTTGTTTTTGCTATTCCAGTTGAACAATTTGTGCTAAATCAAGAATTCAGACAAGCTGTATTAGAGGGACAATCCCAAACCCTGAGCAGCAAAAATATAATAATTCCTCCTAGGCAAGCAGAGTATAGGATCCCTCATCAGCTAGCAGTTAATAGCAGATATGAAACGGCTGGTGCTAGCGGTAACGGAATTTTTTCACCTCTTTATAGTTTTCAATTCAGGTCTTCAATTACAACACTTATTATACACCTGTTATTTGGAATTACATTAGGACTATTTTCATCATTTCTATCGATGAAATTTGGAGCCAGATATCGATGTCCACGAGGCTGCGATATATCATTCTCAAGAATTGATACTTTACAGAATCATCTGGAGCTTATTCACGGAGATAATCCATCACAGCAGAGAAAAAGAATCGTCATATTAGGAGGAGGTTTTGGAGAAGTATCAGTTCTCAAGAAATTACAAGATAATTTCCAAACTGATGTGAGTGTGGACATTACGATGATAAGTAAAGAGAATTACATGCTTTTTACACCAATGCTTCATGAAGTTGCATCTGGAATGTTAGACACTAGACATATTGTGACGCCTGTCAGAACCTTCTGTAAGAGATCGAGATTTTATGCTGCTACGATAGAGTCAATCGACCTACAAAGAAAGCAGGTCTTGATTAGGTCTTCCTCAGGATCCACGATGCAGCAAGAGACTAATGATTTTAGAGATACGGGAATAAATTTCAGGTCTTTGGATTATGATT
>JBQCDO010000011.1:0-3093 GCA_051961195.1 Nitrososphaeraceae archaeon
TGCGGGTTTGTCGATTCAAGTAACGTAATTATATAGTATTATGAGACTGAATAACGAATGAAAACATTATCGTGCCGGGAGGCTGGATTTGATTGTGATTATGTAGTTAAGGGTGAAACCGAAGAAGAGATTTTTAGAAATGGAGGTGAGCATGCCATGAAGGACCACGGAATGAAGCCGGAAGACATTACACCACAATTTAAGGAGAAGTTAAGAGGATTAATTAAAACTTCGTAGGTATGCCTTTATAGAAAGGCCAACCTATCGATAGACTTTTGCAATTAACATTTTGTTACGAATAATAATGCATTTCTCTGTATCATTTAAGTCGGGAGAAGTTAGCTGGTCTATAATCTAGGTTGCCCACAGATGCTGTCTTTGATCCTTCCATTCCGGAAATTTAGCCAATCCAAACAATAAGTCATGCCTTATCTATCGATTGACGTGCATTATTTATTACGAGAAGCGATAATCAATGATGGCCTAAGGACGAATAAATTAAGATATACCACAGGAGCAAATTCATAATCGGGTAAGAAGGTTGTTCTTGACTAGACATCTAAAAATGACGAAACATCTGATATTATATATTCTTCTTTTATTTATACCAGCAGCTATAGTTACCGACTTAATTCACAGTGATCACTATGTGACTTTTATATTCGCTTGTGTTGCCCTGATTCCATTAGCGAAAATGATTGGAGATTCCACTGAACATCTAGGTTCACATTATGGTGCTACTGCTGGTTCATTGCTTAATGTAACGTTTGGCAATGCACCAGAATTAATTATAGCAACTTCAGCAATGAACGCAGGTCTCTTTACACTGGTCAAAGCATCTATTACTGGGTCTATCTTGGGAAATATTCTTTTAATTCTAGGATTGAGCCTTATTGCTGGAGGATTAAGAAATAAAGAGCAAAGATTCAACAAGGAAAATACAGGTATGCAAACTTCGATGTTATTTATTGCTATAATAGGATTGATAATTCCGACAATACTGGCTGCAACAACTTTGAACAACAGTCCAGAAGCCAATTCAAATGGACAGAAAATACAACTTTTAAGCGAATTGGTAGCCTTTATACTCTTGGCAGTCTATGTTTGCGGCATCATATTTACATTTGTGACCCACAAGCATCTATTTACCCAGGACAATGAAATAATCGAGGCTGAGATCCAGAATGGAAACACCACGGGAATCTTGAACAATGACAAGCAGTTATTTATATGGAGCAAAAAGAGATGTTTCATTATACTTTCCTTTAGTATCATAGGAGTAGTTATAACGAGCGAAATACTTGTGGGAGCAGTATCTATTGCAGCCAAAGAGTTTGGATTCGGAGAACTATTCATCGGAGCGATCATTGTAGGTATAATTGGAAATGCTGCGGAACATAGTAGTGCCCTTATCCTTGCGGCAAAAAATAAGCTTGATTTATCCATAGGTATTGCATCGGGATCTGGAACTCAAGTTGCTTTATTTGTTGCCCCTACATTAGTGATTATAGGAATAATAATTCATCAACCATTTACACTCGTTTTTACTACGTTTGAATTAATTGCATTATTGCTGGCAGTGATAATACTAAACTGGATTGCACACGATGGAAAGAGCAACTGGTTCGAAGGCGTCATGCTTACTTGCGTATTTATAATAATCGCAATAGGTTTTTACTTTGTAGGTTAGGCCCTCTACTAGAAATAAAGATATACGATGATCACATTTTTGTTTTTGAGTATGTTCAAGTCGGGTCTCAAATTTAAACGAGATTCATATTTTCTATAATCTAGCAGCACCTGATAGTTCATTTACTAAATTCGAAAGTTATTGTTTTAGGTAAGTTTCTATGTTTACGGACAATCAACTGATAACTTGGTATATTTGTAAATTTCAATGTTCGTTATAAGGATTTCCCTCAATTGAATTAGGATCTAATCAGATAAGCATACAGCTCCGTCTAAGATGTAGGTTGGCTATAATCTTAGTACATTCTGTTCTTGAATTCAGCAACTAATAACTGTATTGCCATAGTTAATATTTTAGGAGTATTCATGACTACGTTTACGGCTTTCAATAATTAGACAGTGATGCCAATGTTTTCGCAGTTCTGAAAGTAAAATCTATCAACTGGGATCGTTAGTAAGCCGTCAAGCCCGACAATATCCTTTGTCTCTATAAAGATGGTTCTCATAATCAGCCGCGAAATCGTAGAGTTAGCATTTTTATAATCATTCGATTTCACAAAACTAAAAGTGGTGTGCCAAACATTCTGAAAGTCCCTTTGCGATAGACAGTTTATCTAGTACACTTGCCTCACCACAATGGCGAAAGCCTTAATATCTGCACGGCTATCTTGAGAAATCAGTACTCTTCGAGTTGTAGCTTTAACTCTACACTGGTTATGATTCATTTCCATATTGACTGGTTCATTAACCTTATCCGATAATTCTAGCTAGCAAACGAAGTAGTCGCTCAAGTTCCGCTTTCCTGTCTTCTGTCCTCATTCCTGCTCAGTCATTAGCACTAATTTGCGGCTAAACATCAAATTGATCTGATCTGAATTCCTTCCACACTGATGTTTGGACCCGTGGCTCATTCCAAGTCACAAATCCTGTGGGATACACAATAATTATGAGATTGGTCAGACTCGGCCGCATTATATCAAGGCATCGTTCTCAGGAACTGCAGAATTTATGCACAAACTAGCATATCGAGTGAGAACATAAGTTTTGATTGTGGTGGACAAGGTGAAGTTATCCTCCGGTTGACTTATTTTCATAAGCTGCTTTAAGAGTATCTTCCGGAAGCCAAATTGATGGCCTCAACCAGAGGCAAGGACTATGAATTATTCAAAGAAATAGTGTAGTGAGAAACCAAGATATTTTGTAAAGAAAAACGCCTACCTGTCTAAGGCTTGGATAGTCCTCTACACACGTACACTGCCCAATAGGTGGGTATTACACGGCAGAACTGCTTGGCGTAGATATCTAAATTCGCAATATAATTGGCTGTATCCAGAACAGCGATTTATACGAGAAGGCGAAAAAAATATTCAGGTAGACTGTCGTTTTGATTGGTGCAGGGGCATT
>JBQCDO010000012.1:0-4428 GCA_051961195.1 Nitrososphaeraceae archaeon
ATATCCCGTTTGTCTAAGTAATAGAAATATCACGAAAAGAAGCCAAACTGTGTAGTTAGATTGGATTGACTAAATAGGCGCCATCACATCTCAGTAGTATATTTGGAACCTCTTGTCATCTTTGTTACCAAGTCTTCCATCCATTGTACATAGGATGGTTTGGATGATCAAAGTGCATATAAAGCAGATAAATCACAGACGGACAGGTTTAAGAAGGATTATGCTTTCCAGAATCGATTCAAGTATATTCCAGTTCAGAGAGATTATGTCAAGGATTTTAGACTTTTTAGAGCGTGGTTAATTGAAAACTCACGCAGAGTAATGATTCTACTGAGCGAAGAAAATACACTATTATCAATATACTTTATAGAGAAAAAATGCGCTACTTTTTATTATCGTATTGAGTGTAATAAATTGATAAAAAGTCTCAGCATGAGGTACCGAACAAGGACTGAAATTATTGCAAGGATACTGGAGGTTGCCAGCGAAGGTACTGTACTTAAAACGAAGATAATGTATGGTGCATTTCTCTCTCATCAACAGCTCAAGGAATATCTTTCTCTTCTATTGGATAGGCAACTGATTCAATTTTCTAAACAAGGGCAAACCTATAGAACAACAGATAAGGGACTGCATTTTCTGCATATATATACTACTTTGAATGATATGATAGACAAGAAAAGTAAATCAGATAACAAGAATATCACGTAACCAAAGAGATCTTAATTCCCTTTAATCCAATATATTCTACAGAAGAAGGAAAGAATTCTAGACAAGGGATCGGCGATTTGAGTTCTCAAGATCATATAACATTTCTTTTGCCACTTAGTCATAATAATTCTGGATATTTTTTTCTCACCCCCGTAGTAAATCTCTAGCTGAAGATGCGCAGTCGCCTTGAAGATAATATTTAAAGGCTGGGGAGGTTTCGTAAAATATTGTACTACTTAATTGAACTATTTTATATTTCAAAGGTATAAGAAGGGTTCACGACCTTCAAAAGACATCATGTCATAACACAAAGATCATCGTATGTAGGGTAAAGCTATTCGAAAAAGATGAAAGTTGTCACCATACGATCTACCTGAAATTGGATAATATAATTAGAGTAATTATATATCTGTGTCCTTTCTACAGTTTACTAGTCACATTATCGAAATGTATAATCGCAGAGCATCGATTTTTTTCAGAATATCAAAGATCGTAACCGTGGTGAACGTTGTCTAAAATAACGGATCTATCGACTTTTGTTTGATAAATGAGGCCTTCAATTTCAACTAGTACATCTTGACGAAATGTCTAAACAAAGTAATTCATTATAGTACAGTAAGTTAATAAAGAGTATATTTTATGGAATTAATTATTTATCGATACGCATTAAACTTAGCTTCGAATAGTGAATATATTGAATCGATAATACTGAATTGCGTGTTGGTTGAAAAAAGAGAATCAGGTCACTATATGGAGGATTGGAATACGGAACAAGATGAACCTCCATACTCTTGCCCAAAATGTAATTGCGAGTGCTTGAGTCTTGAACGATATCAAGTTATAAATGGTCATGCAATTCAGGTTGTTGTCTGTCATGGCTGCAACTTTAAGTGGAAAGATACATGGGGAATACCATTGTCGTATGTACCAATAAGAGGATAAGTTGTATCTATTGCTTTGCACATATATCTTTTCTCCATGATCGTTTCACAGTATTTTCCGCCAGGGGCATTTACTGCTGTAACGAACTATAAAGGTATGAATAAGTACATAGCATCGCATTATATTATATTAATCATTTTTTGCCATTGTCGGTAGATCAGTCCTGTGAACTAATCGGTGCTAATGATAAGTGCTATTGCTAAAAGCGACAATGTTATCACTAGTACCAAATGATAGCTCAATTAATTAATGCTAGAAATAGATTATATTGGCAGTGTGATTGGTCGTTGTGAATTCCTGTACTAGTTATACTATTTGATATGATCTGGATCGCATATTACGTTCTGTTTGTGTCATATGTATTGAGTGCCAAAGTTTGACCGATGGGTCGAATTAGCGGTATTAACCTATAATGAAATATACCACCATGATGTCTATTCCATAAAAAAATTTTTAATACTCTAATTAACGAATACAGCTATGCCAACATATCTGCTGGCCCTATGCCACTGTCCTCTCCAAGCTGTTCAAGTCTACATGCTGTAGCGATCTCATCACAACATAGTGATTAGGATTTTAATTCGACTCTGCAAATCTCCTACCTTGTTAATAGTATGCATTATACCCCAGTTTTTTTCTTCCTTTCTCCCCTTCCTGAATGAGCCTTCTTAGAATGTACCTTGAGTCTCTCTTTACTTTCAAATTGCATGCCGCATTCCTTGCATTTAACTGGTTTACCTTTAAGTTCAGTTTCTTGGTCTTGCTTACCTTCCTGCTTTCGATTGAATAGACGCATGACTATTATTCTGTTTGTATAAAAGCTTATTAATGCTACGATAATTAGAACATTCAAAAGACTTTCTGAATTCTTGTGTAATCAATGTACAAGTTTATGTTTCAAGAATTTCCTTCCCTAGTCAATTTTCAACATCAGCTATGTGCTATCATTGAAGGTAAAGGTAAAATATCATATCCATAGTCATTTGATTCTTATATAGGACTACAATGCTTTCTAAGCATATGTTAATGTTCTGTAGTCTGATTCAATCCCCATTTTTCTCTTACTCTGTCTTCCAATTTGGAAAATAGGAGTCGGTCAAATATTAATCCGATGACAAATATCGTAATCATTGAAGCAATTATTTGATCCATTAGCTGAAATTCTCTGCCAACTAAGAGCACGTGCCCTAAGCCCACAGATGCTGCTATAAGTATTTCAGCTCCTATTAATGCATGCCAGGCAAAAGACCACGCTTGTTTTAAACCAATGAGCAAAGAAGGAGTAGCTGCTGGAATCATAAGATACCAGAAAAGTGAAAAACCCTTTGCCCCCATATTTCTGGCAGCGCGTATGTAAATATGCGGTATATTGCGTACTCCACTGTAGGTAGACATCATGACGGAAAAAACCGAACTCATTATAACTACGAATAATATACCAAAATCATTTAACCCGATTAACAGAATTGCAAATGGCACCCATGCCACACTTGGAAAAGATTGTAGTCCAACCGCAAACGAACTCATTGTTTTCCCGAAACCTGAGAATTTTACCATGGCCAATCCAATTACAATGCCAACGAAGATTGATATCGAGAATCCAATAATAAGCCGATACATTGTAACTGCTATACCATCGATGAGAGTCCTATCCTGTATTAGTCCTTCAAACGAACTTGAAACCATTGCAGGAGAAGGTAATGCCACCTTAGGCCACACGTTCAATAAAAATACAATTTGCCATATTCCTATAAACACGGCGATAAAAAGGGTAACGTTAGCTACATTATCCAGATCAAGCTTTCTTGACTCATTTCGCCGAGAGCCACTTTTCCCCCATCCCCATTCCATCTATATGTCACTATATTTAGTGCAATTCTTCGATTTAGAAGAAGATCTTATTTTATTTATCTTGTTCGTTAATGACGTTTGTTTCATCCTCTCTGAATCGTATGTCTGCAATCCTGTATATCTGATCTTAGTACGCCACACCTTACCTAAAGCACTTATTGAGCTATATGAATGATGAATATTACTGCTTAGATATACGCAAAATCTACAAATTGACGCCAAATATTCGTATACTGTACCATAAAACTTTGTTTAATGAGTACGAAATGTTGCGATGTACGCTAACGGCCATCTGCATCCTAGTTGGCATCGTAAATACAACTTACCTCGTCTTAGTCCTCATGACAGAATCAATTATTGTGTCATGGTTACAAACTAAGATTCAAATTTGAGTTAAAATTAACTATCCTGAAAAAAAGTTTAATGATCTAAATATCAGTAGTAAGTTTTAGTATAATTTGGTTAACTTAGCTGCGAGAATTAGAATTCACATCTAATTGGCCATTCTCCTTCATTATAGGATGAAAGCAAGACCATACTTGTGCGATTAAAATTCATCTCATTAAAAGATAACCAAGTAACAATAGAATATTAGTTTGTTACTGCATAATGTTATTTAGAGAAGTAGCATATTGATTTTTAAGATGGTACTATGTATAAAAGTAAAGCATGGTAGACTTAACGAAGTTAAAATATAAGGTTAATTATAATCATTATACATACAATTTTAAAACGAAGAGGTACGAGAGCAAGGAGGCAACCTATTCAAGCTACGAGCAGGCTAGAGCAAATCAGTGGAAATGTGAAAAATGCTGTAAACTATTTGCCACTCTCAAACAGCTACGGCTTCATAAATTGGAATATCATTCATACTAGTTCGAATAGGTACCGAGTATTCATGTAATCGGGTCCAGGACCCAGCCC
>JBQCDO010000013.1:0-6443 GCA_051961195.1 Nitrososphaeraceae archaeon
GGATTGGACTTGTAATAACTTAATTACAAATCTAAATTGGCATTGCACTTAGCCGAGGGTTAAGTCGTCCAAATATTGAAGAATACTCTTGCTCACTATCCTCTGATCTGTTGTCAAAAAATCCGCAAGAAAGATAAGGAAAAAATCCGTTCTGGATCGCAATTTGTTGGTTTCTATCGCAAGTGCCAAACTTGAATACCTTATACTCCTTATCTCCTATTCACAAATTCTGATAGTGAGCTATAAGGTAGTCATAGTCCTGTAACTAGCCTACCAGCTTAATTTATGGCGTCACCACTACAGGTTCAGACATAGCTACGTTTTCTTTTCCGATGTCAGACAGTGTCTTTTTGATGTGGTCCCAGAAATGTTTCTCAAATGCATGTGCCCTATAGCCTGATACTGCAGCTGCAGGAATTGCAGCAACTCCGGCAGTCAGAACACCTGCTATAACTGTCGGAACAATTATATCTTTACCCCAAGCACCTGTTCGTAGAATCAGATCATAATTACCCTCTGTGCCACTTATCATAACCTCCACATCACGAACATTTCCGATTATGACACTGCCCCTGGTACCTTTATGCGCTTTTAGATCCCAATAGTTTTCTTCCTTTTCTTCGTGGATTATGTCAAGTTTTTTGTCCTGTAAATATTTCTTGATTTGACTATATAGTTGTGAAACATCTACATTTTGTAGAGTAACATGTTCTTGTCTCATTATTACTTCGTATAGGACAATCTCTATTATACTTTTAGAAAAGCAATATATACAGTACAATTATCCAAAAAAAGTCTTACTCTAATCAGAATTTCTTTCTGGTCCCAGCATATCGGGTATTTGATTGTTAGCTGAAATTCAGTATATAGCTTCAATTCGCCATTTTGCGTATCAACCTATTCCAGTATCCTCGACAAAATTATCTTCCTCAATAAGTTATGCTGTCACGACATAATCACTTAGACTGTGGATCCTGTCCAGCCCAAGAATTTCCAACTGGAGTAGCGGGATAAGGCGTACCTATTTTCAGATCGTTCTAACTTCGAACCATGGCGCAGCCTAATGAAGCTTAAGATATATGCAATGACATCTACCGGTTCACACCTGAAAACAAATCCTTAATTAAGAGCAGCATACCAATTTATACCGCCTGTTCAAATGTATTTATCACTTGTACCAGTAATTTAACATCTATCTTTGTGGGTGTCAATTAGTTCACCTTGAGTAATATCGCAAAAATGGGTGTATAGGTATACAATACTAATTCGTGTCCCCATCGTACTGCATGTAATGCTTGTGGGATGTAAATATGGGCTATAATTTGGCCATCCCATCCTGCTGTATTGCATGATGACTGAGATTTAAATAGTTGTTTCCGATAAAGGCTACCTTTAACAATATTCTAATACAAAATCCCCGAATTTGCATTTTAAATATATTAATAAGTTCAGTCGTAAATTTTGTTTTATGTCATTAAATCATTTTATCACTCTACTAAGACCCGTAATCATAATCCTGCCAATATTGTCAACATCCATCGTGTTAAATAATAGTGAGCTTAGAAGTGAACAGGCGCTAGCAACTAGTCTGAACAACTCTCACGTAGGTCATTTCAATATCCCAGTGGCACTTGAAAAAAGCTCCGTATTTTATACAATTAGTGAAGCAGCAACCGTGCGATTAAAAATTAACCATAATACAGGAGCAAATGTTAAAACTACTCAGGTTAATAATGACAGCATTGCTGACACAAATCACACAGCTAAACTAGCGATATTAACTTTTGGTGATATTCATAAAAACCAATTCACAGTTGTCAAGCCAATCTTGGACAAGTATGGCTTTAAAGGTAGTTTTTTTGTAACCTGCGGCTTTGTTAAAGACAATAATGCCAAAAACATTGGGATGGATAACGGCAAAGAGAACGGAACGCCTCGGATGAGCTGGAGCGACATAGAGGCGCTAAAAAAAGATGGCCAAGATATAGAATCGAAAGGAATGACACACCGAGATCTTAACCAATTAGGAGCTAAAGATCTAGAATTCGAAATTGGAGGCTCGAAACGCTGTTTAGAAAGTCACAACATTAGTCCTAATATTTTTGCAGTTGTACATGGTGATGCATGGAACAATTCTAGTGCTATTAAAATTATCAGCAAATATTATGGGTTTGCAGATAATGGCTTTGCTGATCTAATATTTTTACGCTGTGATGGATACATCACTCACAAACAAACCGACTGCAGCACCTACACTAATAATGGGACATTAAATTATGCAAATAGATATTCCATAAGAGAGAGGAGTCAGAATACACTGGATCGAACTTATCTTCACAACGATTCGCTATTATTTGAGAAATTTAAAGAGCAGATAAATTCTCAAACTGGATATAATAATATGAAGGGCTTTATCGACGCCATACCTGTAATTGCTTATCACAGTATAGATGACTCAAAAGGGCCTTCAAGTACTGATGTTGAACTGTTTGCGTCAGAGATGAAATATTTACACGATAATGGAATTAAAGTAATACCTATGTCTGATCTAGGCTATAATGAAAGCACCAATTATATTTACGTTAAAACTGGTTAAATCGATAATGAAGTCAATTAATTGGCTTGAGTTTTTAATGTATGACAAAAATTCAGATTTTTTATGGTACTAAACTGAAGAGACTTTGTGGCAATACCAGAAATAGACAACAAACTCTAGCTTCAATTTTTCTGTTCTAAGTGCGGTCTTTAAATCCCAAATGACTTCAAATATCAATAAAATCATCGGAAGAAGAAGGGGGGCGAACCCGAAGAAAGAGTAACTCACAAGAAAAACCAAATAACACCTACGAATTGTATAATACAGCTTACGTGTTGGTCTGGACCAGATTGCAAAAAAATAGGCAAATCTAGTTAATACATTATTGAATAGGCGATAACCAAATAGTAATTACTAGAGAGTCTTATATGAAATTGACAGAATCTTTCATGGCTCCTTACTTAATAAGTTCAGAAGCGTTTCTATAAAAAAAGAATAAATAATATCGATCCTTCACTGAGATTTATTTGTCGCGCCACGCCACCGTTATAAGGATAATTTTGGAATAAACTAAGTATCTCGTTGGCCATTTTCCTCTCGCCTGCTCTTGGCCCGAGCTTGATATGATCCGATAAATTTGTTGTGTCAAAGGTTAGAACGTTTAGATATTGAATATTAGACCCACCTTCTGTCTCTGACTGTACCGAACGCTTCACTAAAAATAGTACTGATTTGAGATCTGCGAGACTCTTTGCCATTTTACCTTTAAAGGTATCGCTAGTCTTTCAAATCTTTACATTAACTGCTTCAACTTTGTTGGGATTTATCGGTATGTGGCACAATTCTATATATAGAACCCTGACTTTTGTGAAATGTGAGTATATACAAGTATCCATCATATGGACTAACTTCAATGTCTGATATACCAGCAAATCCCTTAGCGAACACCACTTTATTGCGTTCCTCCGTAGTATTTGCTATTTTATCGGCTAGTGAACTACTGAGGAGGAGCGACGTTCTATTCTTGTTCAGTTCAAAATGATAAATATTACCATTGTTTATATCACCTACAAATATTGTGTTTTGATATTGCTGTCCCAGTTTGTCGGAGTTTAGGAACTTTATAGCTGTAACGCCCACAGTCTGATTCCAAACAAATTCAGGAGGACTATATTTTCCTTTTCCCCCAAAGTCTACCAAGCCTGCTGGAGGTGTTGTAGCAACAGGCCCACCAAAATATGTTTGAGGAATCCAAAACCCTTGAACCTTGACCCAGCCACTATTGAACCCTGGCTCTACTAGGTTTATCTCATCGCCGAAGCCAGGTCCATTTTCCGTATCCCATAATTTTTTTGTCAAAGGATCAAAATCCAAGCCAAAACTATTCCTAATGCCGTAGGCATAATACTTATTTACAGGACTAGTTGCGCCAAGAATTCCATTACCCACCGGCTTCCCGTCTTGTGTAATTCGATATATTATACTCGTGCCATCAGATGGTGGACCATTACCTACATTTTGTGTGTACGTTCTGCTCCCATCCACATCTCCGATAACAACGTATACGTTATTATCTGGTCCGATCAAGATTTTTCCGGCGTTATGATGAGGCCCTGGAGCTGCGGGTAAATCAAGAAGTAATTTTCCGTTTACTAGTTTATTATTCTCTAGCTCATATCTATACAGAAAATTACCAGTAGGTTTCTTACCATGTAAATCGTCACCGTCCTTTGTTTGTGATCCAGTAAAGTATACGAAGACATATCTAGGAAGTTTGCTCTCTTTAGAAACAGCGATTCCCAACATACCTCTTTCGTCGCTTACTGCAACATTGAGATCAAGTAGAGGCTTCTTGAGCATTGTTCCGTTTATTATTCTCATAACGGTACCATTCGTTTTTTCAGTAACCAAAATATCATTAGGACCTAAAAAAGCCATATTAGAAGGATAGACGAGACCCCTAAAAAAGCGCTGGATAGATAGGTTTTGACTATCCTTTTCATTTACTAGGGTTGGTATCTTACCCTTGGGTGATGCTGGCGCAGGAGAGGCTTTTGACAGAGCAGCCACGGTGGCAGCTGGTGAGGTTTTGTGAGTTGATGATTTCAAGGTCTTCTGTCCATATATATCCCCAAAATAACCATTACTGCTGCTCAAAAAAATCAATGCTATTAAAATAAAGGCCACTACGAGGGCTATTGTCATTCTGCCCCAACACATGACTGTGAATATATTACATGCTTTTCCGTTCTTCACGAATCAACACCTTATCTTATCCATAATTTAAATTCTTAAAGCATCATCTGGTATAAGTATTGATAGGATGATAAGCGCAGTCGGTATGAACAGATCAAGCCGCTTTCAACTGTTCAGCTATACCAATAGTACTTTTAGATTTTCGTCTAGATACCTGTCCGCCCATAAGAAATAGCTGGCTTGATCTTACTTTATGTTTTATAGACTTGGCCGGTACGCCAGCAACTATATCTTCATCTTCTATGTTACCAATAACTGATGCTCCTGAACCCACAATAACCTTGTTTCCTATCTTTATTTTATGTTTTAAAGTTGAATTAAGTCCAAACCAACATGTATCGCCTATGATTGTACTACCACCAATAATAACACCACCAGTTAAGGCGCAGTTTCTCCCTATCTCCACGTTATGAGCCACATGGACTAAGGCGTCTAATTTTGTGCCGTTACCTATAACGGTATTTGAGAGAGACCCACGCGCTATGGAGCAATTGGAACATATTTCGACATCGTTTCCTATTTCAACTCCACCTATGTGTGGAAATCTTTCAAGTTCCATCGTTTCAGGATGCCTCTCGTAAGCGAAGCCGTCGGCGCCAATCACTACTCCCGGCTGAATAATACAATTCCTGCCAATCCTAGTATTTTGTAAAATGCTAACTCTATCATATATTGTTGTATTGTCACCGATTTCGCAATTATTACCGATAAAACTGTATTCACCTATAGAACAGTTCTTACCTATTTTGGCTGTTTCTGATACTACTGCTTTCGGCGAAACTCCGATTGATCCCTTTTGTTGTCCCTTATAGATCATCTTAATAATACGCATCATAGCCAACCTTGGGTTTCCCAAAAATATCAGACATTGCTGTTGTCTTTTTTTCTGTATCGGAGACAAAAGTGACTCCATACTTTTTTTGCAAAAAATGACGCCCGCACCGGATCTAGAGATAGCCATGACTGCTTCATCTCCCTCAGATGAACAAAATGCGAGATCGTGTGAAGATGCGTTATTAAGCGGGGCTATACCATTTACTGTAATTGAGGTATCCTCATTTCCTGATTTTTCACACGAACAATAATAATCAATACCGAGCTCTGTAAGCAGAGCGTGAACGTTCCAAACCAATGAACATTGTTACGTTATGTATATATATAAGTATTAAGGCAACTAGATACCCTAATTTTTTACACAGTGGACAGTTAAATACACTCGACTAATTTATAAAATCAAGATCACATTATTTGGCTTGCAGTAGAATTCTCTCACAGTACCTAGCTTAGGCCTATTTAATAAAGATCTATTACAGATAACGTATTTATTCATTAGACCTAATAAAGTCAGAAATATGAATAGATATGGTATCATTTTGCATCCAACTCTATAATGCATGACAAAGATTGCTGAATTAATTACTACTTCCCTCAAGTCGGCGAATCTAATGATGAATATATCACAACAAGAAGGCGCTGTTTTTAGTCATATTAAGAACATGTTATTTCTTTTCTCCTTTAGTCTTATCTTCAACGATATTATATTTTGAGAGCTGCTTGTACGCAAAAAAGACTACTAATGCTATTACTAGGAAGTTAATGATATTCGAAATAAGATCACCGTATCTGAAAACTGTTGTTGTTCCGGCCAGGT
>JBQCDO010000014.1:0-3312 GCA_051961195.1 Nitrososphaeraceae archaeon
CAATAATCATTGGTATTTGTCATATTTAAGATTTGAATCTACCAATTAAATTTGTGAAATTTGACGAGTATATGGGTGGAGAATTCATAAGGAACTGATATATTTATAGTATTTGAAATTTCTGAACCCTTTCCTCAACCTTTTATAAGAAATAACTTAATATCTAATATATATATAAGAATTATGATATTTTCGAAATATAATTAGAACTAAAATATCGAGGGTCCTTATTTAATAGAGTACTTATCAAATATCGTAATACTATTAAAAATTTAAGTTGGATATATTTTTTAATAAAAGTTGTACATCTATTGTGAATTTTGTGTGAGACGAAGTCATTACAAGGATCATACGCTGTAAATCTAAAATTGAAGATTGAATTCTTACTTATAGGAATGGTAAATACGTTAATATAGTTATCCTCATCAATATAGATGAGTTCAAAAGGCAAACCTTATGGAACAAGAACGTAACAACGATCAGCCAAACGAACTCTCTGGTCTAGAGAGTCATGGCAGGTATAAACATGAAAATACAGTGAACAAATGCGAAACATTAGACGAAGGCACAATTGCCTTTATGCACTGGTTAAACTCAGATGATAAAAAATCATTAGCTCCTACTAGTAATCCAATAGTTTTACTGAAATTTGTAAATGATGTGCATACCATACTATATGACACGTATTTATGCGCAGAGATAGACGTCGAGATAAACAAAGGTATTCCATATTGTAAATATTGTAAGGAGGGCGATTGTGCCCATGTAGGATTCGCGATTTGTATCGAACAATTATATGGTCATCGTAGAAGCGGAACTGGGGAAACCGTAGAGGATATCATAGAGATATAGTCCATAAAGTTAGCCTACATATACCAATCTCCGTATAGCGGCATCATGATCTAAAATGGAATCTAAATTTTCTAGTCTTTTCTCTAGTTGCAGTATCTGGAGAAGTCACAGATTGTGAAATTCTTAGAATGTTTCCAAATTTAATGACATATGGAGTCATAAAGGCAGTTACAATAGTTACTATACCTAATATTGGAAAAACTGTGGAAGTAATTGCTCCAATATCCTGACCAGCCTTAGCGATGATCAATGATAGCTCTCCCCTTGCTGAAGCCATTCCTAATCCTGTCCTTAGTGCTGTAGTATCGTCATATCCCTTTGCCTTAGTTAATATTGCTGTAATTATTAAGAATTTTGACGCAAATGAAGTAAGAATCAGTAACATTGCTGGAACAATGAGCAAGGGAACCTGGGATAGGTTAATCAGGGCTCCTATGGATATAAAAAATATAGCAGCAAACATATCTCTTAACGGTGTTGTTATCACCCTAGCAACATTGGCACTCTTTGATTCAGCAACTAACACACCGGCCAAAAAGGCACCGGTCGCAACTGACAAACCAAGTTCTTTAGCTGCAAACGACAAACCAAATGCCAATCCAAGAATCACAATTAAAATCAGTGCATAGTCCTGTGTCTTGCCGATTCTATCTATAATAGTAGGGATATATCTTGAACCTAAGAAAAGTGTACTCCCAATGAATGCGATAACTATTCCTAATGAAATAGAGACCTGCAAGATAGATACATTACCCTCATCCGCGGCTACAGATTGAAAGATGCCAAGAGTAGTGATAGCAATAATATCTTCTACGATCGAAATTCCAAGTATTAGAACAGTTGATTTATCCTTGATCATGCCTATTTCCTCTAGAACTCGGATTGTTATTACCGTACTTGTAACCGACATGGCTAATGCTAAGAACAATGAGTCAAAGAATGAAAAACCAAGCGTCTGAGCAGCGAAGAATACGATTAATAGAGTCACTATCGTTTCTGGTAATGCCACTATGATTGAGGTTCGTCCTACTGATCTGAGCTTAGCTATTGGGAATTCTGTTCCGATAACAAAGAGTAGCATTATAATTCCTAGCTCCGCAAATGTGTTCAATGAGTTAACATTCTGTATCAATCTAAATGGAGGTGTATAAGGACCAATTATCATCCCAGCAACTAAGTAGCCTATTACCATAGGTTGCTTTAATCTGTGGGTTATCACTAGCATTATGGCAGCAACTATCATAATTGCTGCAAAGTCCTGGATTAAGGTATCTGGCGAAGACGACGCAGATACATGAAAAAATGGCTGATCACCAAACGACAATAACGGCTGGGATAATTGTTGTACTGTATGTAAAAAGGAAAAACTCATATCAGTAGCTCTTATGTCTGACATTAATTAAGAATATATGAAGAAACAATTGATGTTGTATTTTCGGGTCTCGACAAAAGAAAATGTACGTAAGTAAAAATAGCCTACAATGTGTGTTCTCTTCCCTCATATACTATAACAAATAGTAGTTGCATTTGTACATATTAAACCATTATTCACGATGAGTTCGATATACGTGTATCTTATATGATATGTTATGCACTCTGATTTGCTTTATGCTCCTTCATTCCTTAGTGATTCGTCGACTGTTTTATACTCTTATACTCATTTGACCATCCATTTAGTCCTTAAACAGATTCATTACATACAAAATCAATCTTCTTTTATATTTATGGTATATTTGTCTAATAGAAATAGCAATAATATTATCAGACTAGTCAACCTAGACATGTTCCAAGTTGCGCCCGAACGATTATTCCCTATCCTACATTCCAGTTAATCTAGACATATGGTGCTCTCCAATACACTTTTTATGAGTTATATTTGGCCTGTCCTTGTTCGTCAATTGTACAACAATTTGGAGTATGCACTATGCAAATTTCCCTGGTCTATCCTGCGCATTGTAACGACAAAGCCTAACCTAGTTATGTCAAGCTCCTGCAAGATAAGATCAAGCGCATAGACGCATTACATTATGGATGTGGATATCTTTTCATTAATGGGGCACAGATGAGAAATACACATGCGACAACGCTAAAGAGTATGACAAAACAAATCTACCGAACGATTGATATAGCAAGGTTGTATATTTAACTACGTTCTTGGTATACATGGATAAGCTCATTTGTTATCGATATCTATCAATGGACGTATATTGTTTATATCCTATCTTGTGTAGTGTTCCTGAAATAGAATGAATACTCTACGAAAGATGTAAGAAAAATGAAGAATACCAGAATTGTTCTACCTGTGGTCAACATTTATTCATAAGCTGTTTTAAACAGTTCATTTTGGTATAAACGCTGCAAGATCTGGTAAATCAATGGTATACAACAAATGTATCTTTTGTTGTGAAGTTTATGCAACCAATGCAAAAAGCAGCGTTTGCGATAAATGCACTATTATAC
>JBQCDO010000015.1:0-3281 GCA_051961195.1 Nitrososphaeraceae archaeon
ACTATAAACGCCATCCAGATTGGAGATATATTTGCAAATAGGCCGATGGCTATTCCTCCAAAGGCAACGTGTGAAAGAGCATCACCATATAGCGATTGTCGTCGCAAAACAAGAAAGAGTCCTATCACAGAACAGCTTATGGCAACTGCAATTCCTGAAATTAATGCACGTTGCATAAAGCCATATTGAAATATTTCAAATAGCATATTGCGAACCAGACCACTGCATCACTAATGATATAGTGAAGTGTAGTCACATTTGAAGTCATTTTTGTTCATTTCTGGGTTCTTGAATAATACTATGACTTCTTGCATTGCAATCCTTCCTCTAAATCTGACAAGTCCTGATACATTTTTGCAAGATATCCGATTCCCTGTTGCTGTTCTTGTGGTTTTATTCCCTCGATAGGACTAAGCACTATCACCTTTCCATTAGGAATCTCGTCTGCTATTGCTTGGGCTGAGCGAGAATCAATCAAATCTTCAGAATAAATTACATTTATACCAATCTTATTTGCAAGTTGCACTACCTCTACCAAACGTTGGGGAAGTATTTCTCCTTCTGGCGTTAAACCTTCATGAATACTATGTTGCTTTAGTCCATACTCTTTTGCGAAGTAGCCAAAAGCGTTATGAAAAGCTATAAAATCTCTTTTTGCACAATTAGAGCTAGAAAGATTTCCTCTTATTGCCACATCTAAGGATTTGAGTTGTCCAATAAAGCTCTGAGCATTGTTTTTGTAGTATATTGCATTTTTTGGATCAACCTCTATTAATCCATCGCGTATATTCTCAACTTGATGAATTACAAGGATTGGATCTAGCCAAATGTGAGGATCTGTTGGTGCATGAATTTCGGGACCATTGGTAGAAAGTAAATTCAAGCCTTTACTGGAATCAATTACAAACTTTGGATTAACTTTGTTTATCCATGTTGTTTCCATTCCAGCTCCGTTGTATACTACTGCGGCTGCAGTCTGAGCATTCTGAATTTGTTGAATAGTGGGATCAAAGTCATGAGGTTCTGCACCTACAGGAATAAGCACAGATGCATCTATTTTGTCACCTCCAACTCTCTTTACAAATTCATAGATTGGAAAGAAAGATGCGACAATTTTTATTTTAGAAGTTTTTGTTTCTGCGATTGCATTAACCCTGTTGATACTACTAGCTGGAAAAATAGCTCCGGTATTTGATACTAGTATAATAACCAACGTTAGCCCGATCAGTATGCTACTAGACCTTTGCATGAGGTGAAATAATTATTAATAATAATATATATTTTTGTTGATAACAATAATGAGTCACTATTTAAACATATTAATAAGATTCTAGGAAAATTCTTTTGTATTTGAGACTATAACGATGTAAAGCAAAAAAAGTATTGTCCTAGGATATCACAAATCGTGTAAATAAAAGTAGATGACAAAATCAAGTTTTTCAGAATTATATTGCAATTAATTTAACATCATCCTTTTTCTTGTTAGATTGAAACAGCTTAGTCATGTCTCTTATCTGATTAGCATTACCTTTCAGAACGAATATTTCAAGACATTTAAATTGAACGACAGAAATGGTAACAACTGTTCTATTATAGAAACGATTTATAATATGTCTGAGCTTAAATCATGCCCTATTGAAACAACCTTTAAAATTATTGGAAAAAGGTGGACTGTTCTGACCATAAGGGAAATTCTCAGAGGTAACACACAGTTTAATCGCTTTATGGAAAATATAGGAGGCATATCACCCAAAGTTCTTACGGAACGTCTACGTGAACTCGAACGACTAGGAATTATTAGGAGAAGAATTGTTTCGGTATCCAGTTAGGGTAGAATACAATTTAACTGAGAGAGGTAAAGGATTTGAACCGGTACTACTCAGCGCAGCTTCATTTTCAATGAAGTATATGCCCAGAACGGTCTTCAAAGATGGCAAGCCAAGAAATTCTGAGATAGATTTGAACTAATTTATCAGCCTGGGATATATAATTAGCATATGGGCTAAATAGAAACAGCTATTCTTAATTCGAGTATTCCGATATTTATGAAAAGAATCGCAGATATATGGACTTGATTATATTTTGTAAATATGATTAATGGCGCCAGTAATACACTTCTTATTTAGAATATTTTTATGCTCATGTCACACATCTTCATTCTATTCCAAGTAGACAATATCACACGAATTTTATCTAGAGAACGATATTCTGTCAGGTAAGGTAATAAAATGAAAAATACGTGAATTATACAGCAGTGTTAGTTCCAGTAGTAGTTGATTAGTGATCATGATGATTCTCAACCGAATCTATAGTTGGCTGAGTTACACTCTCTTTCTTTATTACCTCCAATACTTTTTGCCAGACATGTTTCTCGAACTCATAAGCCATTATACCACCAACAGCTAAACCAGCAGCAAGCCCAACAGGTCCTCCAACTACAAGGCCGACAGCTCCTGGCCATAAAAGACTACCAAACCATGCCCCAGAAGCAACTTCTACTGCATAATCATTTGGATTTCCTGTTATAGACGCGTGAATTTCGCGTAGAGAACCCACCCATACTTTTGGCGATTTGTTGACTGCTACGATGCTCCTTAATGGCACAGCATTTAGAGTCCCTTTATATTCTGAAACAATCTGTAGATCTTTTTGATCTTCTAATAACTGCTTTATATTATTATATAAATTATCAAGATTTGTACTTAATCCTCTATAATGCTGTACTTTTGCCATAAACCAAGTATTTATTGCCTAGATATATTTAAGTTACTGGAGAAGTGTTGATGTTTATCACTTTTCTTTATTCAGATAATCCCTTGTCACGGAATGATTCTTCTCCATTTGATACCTTTGACTAGATATAATGAAAGTATTTTTTCTCCATATGATAATCACCTAGGTCTGAAGATGATGATTATTTAGTCGGCTGAAAATCAGGTGCATAATGCCAAATATGAGTGTGAACATGATCCTGATGACGCCTGCGATAAATTCATACTTACTTCATCTACCTTTATTTCCTTTTGCTATTCTAATGCTGCTGCTCGCCTAATTTCTGCCCATTTTCCATCTCTATAGGCGGAAGCCCTACCTGTTCTATCAATAAATTCGCGTGCGCGTCTTTTTGCATCCATCTCGTCTATCATTACCTTGCGCATTTGTTCCATCTTGTCGTTGGCCGGTCTGCCGGCGATCTATGTAACTATAGTAGAAGAGGTATTATATTTTCGCTTATCAAGTAAAACACAAGTTGGGAGGACGAAGGTTCTGCAACGAACGCA
>JBQCDO010000016.1:0-14116 GCA_051961195.1 Nitrososphaeraceae archaeon
TTTAAAACATCAAATACATCTATACTGCCTTCTTTGATTCTTTTAATAAGAACATCAATCTGTAAATTAAATCCACTTGATATAAAACTCTTGAATGAAGATAATCTTGTAAAATACATATACGCTGTAGACTTATTCATCGTGCTAATATTTTTAATATATTTAGAGATTGCGCTGCTATCACTAGCCGGAATCCTGCGGCCTAGTTGAATTGATAATGACGAGTGATTTATAGTCATTACTGATATATTACAGGGATGACGCTTATATTTGTTATGTATTCATTGACTTTAATGCGCTATGTATTTCTGAATTAATAGATTAGATTTAGGAAATAGTATCTTTTAAGTATGGCACAGACAATTCTTCACTAACAATAATTATGGCCAGATATACAAACGAAAAGACACGGAGCACTCTAAAGGAATTAGAGCAGATATCAAAAACAGAAAATCTTCCATCAATTGGGCCCATTAAAGGTAAAATAGTATCTGACATTATTCGAAATTATGGACCTACTTCGATACTGGAGGTCGGAACCTTGCATGGTTATTCTGCAATATTGATGGGAGATTTACTGCCTGATGATGGAAAACTAATCACTATTGAAATAAATAAGAACCTTGCAGACATCGCAAGAAAAAATATACATAGGGCAGAATTATCGAAAAGGATAGAAGTAATTTGTGGTAATGCGCTTAAGATTATCCCGACACTCAATACCTACAAATTTGATCTGGTGTTTTTAGATGCAATTAAAAGCGAATACCTACAATATCTCAAACAATTAGAGGCTAACAAACTAATTAAAAAAAATGCAGTTGTGGTAGCAGATAATGTAAAGTTGTATGAAAACGAAATGACAGATTATCTAGTATATGTTCGTAATACTGGTCTGTATAAAAGCCAAACGACTCAAACTACTCTAGAATTTAATAAGAATATCGAAGATGCACTAGAAATAAGCATGAGATTAGAGAAATAGTCTTGCAAGTATTATATGTGGTACGACCCAATTCAACTGATATTTGTTTATTTGCTTGATTATCGGACTGATATGTGATATTTATTTTCCAAGACAGTCAGATGGCATGCGCTCTGCTTCTTCTGACCTCTGTTCATATGATGTAATACAGTAAAGCATTAGCTGTATCCATAGACAGAATGGATGCTTCTGTATATTATCACAGTTTGTATGATTGCGCGATAATTTAATGCAGTATTTCATAATCTTGTACGGTTTTCATCCTAATTTTCAATACTGGCTTCTCTTCTGTGGCCATTAATTGAAATGTATGCATAATTCTACGGTCTAGTTCCAAATGGCTTAGGAAAGCAATCCCATCATTAGTAGTATCCTTAACAATTAATCCTCGTCTGCAAATACTACATCTAACAATGTGTTCATCATCATCTACCTTACTATTGCCATATTAATTATCTCTATTTTTAATCTATGTAATAAACTGGTTCTATCTACCCATTAACGATGTTGATTATTATCGTAATTGGTTATCTGATCAAGTTATCAATCATTGGCTAATACAAGTATTTACCAATATTTCCAGTATCAAATCTAATTTGTATGACACCTATTGTTATTATTTTGAGTTTGGAATGTTTGATTAAGAACTGCAAGGTATCTGGTCGTGTTATTCCGCCTGTCTTTGTTCACAGTTATAGAAATGTGTACAATATTAGAATCAAGCACTATTGGAACGGTATTTATTTTCTATCAGTATTTAATACTGATATACAGGTTATTATGAGTAAACAGGCATTCAAACAAAGGTTTACCTATATGATATATCAAGTAGGGTTGGTTATCTTGTAAAAGTGTTGAATGAAACAGACAAATGTGAACCTTGCAGATGATTGCCAAAATGGGTAATGCAAAAGCTGGTAGGATATACTTATGAACCCACATTCAAAATATTGTCATGGTATGCCAAATCGATATCGAGGTTTGAACTAGCGTAGTGTTCACTAGAACAAAACAAAGAATAGGATTTCCACTCAAGGATCGTCAATATTACCTCACTGCCCTACTCGATGTAGCAACGAAGATTTTAAGAAAATGCTAAAATAATAATATCAAGAATAGTAGATTGAATTAATTTAGGATGAAGTACAATGTCAAAACAGAATAGAAAAATAGATTCTATGACATTTGAATATACTGTAAGAAAATGTGGTACGTCATCACATATTATCCTTCCCGCCTCGATGATAGGAAAGAGGGTTAAGGTAAATATTGAGACCCTTGATTAGTGATAGTGGTGGCGGTGATTCTTTTTTTACCAATATAGGTTATTAGAATCTGTATTACATGATTTATGTCATCCAGGCTTGAAAGGCTTAAACAAGATGTGTGCTATATATAGTGGATGGCAAAAGTCAAATCCAACATGTTACTCCTAACTGTAGTCGTCTCCTTGGGCATTTTGGTTGCTACTGCAGGCGCTACTTCGTCGGTACTTGGCGCTGGCGGTAATATGTCAAAGGCAGGTCAAGCAACTAGCGATAATATGTCAAAAATAGCTGGCGGTGTTTCAAAAGCTGGAAGTGGAGTTCTGAAAAATCTTGGCAAAACAGTGGGAGGAGGTCTTAAGGGTCTAGGCAATCTCATGACAGGTGGAAAGTAATAATTTGGGCTATATTGTTTATAGCACCGGATCTTAACCTTTTAATCTGCTTCAAATAAACTCCTTTATTTTTGAATATGCATAATTTTGTTGTACACTTAGCTTCATCGTGATTTTATCTTTATTTGTAGATATCAATTACCTGGATTAGTAAAACTGGTCATAGTAAACAATCTATAAGGGTTGATAGTTTATCTAATTTTATATCAACTTTGAATGGATTAATTTGAAATTTGTTCACCCCCTTAGCATTGCTAGTCTCGGTATAGCCCGGTATAGCCAGTACCAATGAGTTACAATATATTACTGACAGTAGACGTTTATTGGAATCATAATCTCATAGATATCGTGACATTATGGTCGCATATCTTTTTGTCAGTAGACTAACCCCGCAGCTCGGCCGATATTGGAATCGTACTCATATGTCTTATCATCTATCTTTTAAAGAATAGACAACGTGTTTTCTTTACCATTGGAGATTTCTGTAGTATAAGTTCTACTTTTCTTTACTTGATGGAAAATCAAGATCTTCCAGTATTTGTACTAATGATGCTGTTTTTGAATAGATTTCTACTTTTAATATCCTATTAACATTGTAAGTATTGATGTTGTTAATAACTCCATAACCAGAATTAACTAACTAAACAACAGATACATACATAAACTTGATGTACTTTGAAATTTAGTAACTAAAATTTATATGATTCCCAGAATTGGTAGGTATTGAGTGGTAGAAATTATTAGATCTTATTTGAAGCACAGTTTAACCATTATTGACGTTAATAAATAATGGAATTCTTAAATAATATCTAAGACAATTTATATGAATGGACCAGGGCGAACCCGGATTAGACTACAACGATCCTAACTTGAATCCATTGGAATGCGATCTCTGCAAGCAAAAGTTTGATAGTTTGGACAAGTTAGGAGAACACCAAAAAGTGGCACACGATATGTGAAACAGGATTCATCATATTAAAGCCGCTTAGAATATCCTCATTAGTGGATTATTCTTTACCGTTAGCATTAAATTGGTATCACGAGGGTTAGTAAGCAATGGAATAATTATAGCTACGGTAATGAAAACATTTGTCTTTTTTTATATCCTCATTTTTTGTGCCTTATAACGACTCGATGGTATACATGTTACTATCCAATTGGAAAACATGAGATTAACCAATCAAGTTCGTAGATAAATGTATCGAAAACCGTCCTATTGAGAAGCATATTAAATTAGAGGAGGTTTAAATAGAATCTTATTGTATTTTGTTTTTGCAGCATCCAACAAATGCTATTGATTGTCTATCAGGAAATGCAATCTGTGCGGCAATTGCGTACGGCAAACTACATGCCATTGAAGCTAGTGTTTCAGAAACAGAAAACTTCATTCCTTTTCGTAAATTGATATGGCGAGCAGCCCACGTAGTGATAGTACCACTATCGACAGAAATTATAGCATTATCTTCCAACTCATCAGATAATATATCAGCTATATATTGTGGCTTTATCGGTCTATCTGTCCTGCTACTTCTTTCTTTTATCAACTTGTTCCAGTTTTTCATTGCCACCTGTTTGGATTTCAAAAATTCAAGGTTTGTTTTTTGATGTAATAACGGAATTAATGCGGATAGAGTAAGTTTCGAGTCACCTACTAATCCAATATCGACAGGATAACGTACCCCTACTTTCTCTTGTTTGATATCAATTTGGATTCCTCTTGCCTGTCCTGGTCTAGGGAGATAGTCTATGTATGGAAATGAGGTCCATATCATGAATAATGTATCTGCCTCGCTCATCGCATCACTGGCTGGTCCTGTGCCCAATAAGCCAATACCTCCTATACTGTAGGAGTTATCATCTGGAACTACGGCTTTCCCTAAAAGTGCATTAACTATTGGGGCACCTAATTTTTGTGCGACAGAAACAAGCTCATCTTCGGCACCAAGAGCTCCTTGTCCCGCAAGTATTACAACTCTTTCTCCCGAATTCAAAATATATGCCGCATCTTCTATCAATTTTTTGTCGGGTAGAATTAAGGGGTTGTAGATATCAGAAGTATGTCCTGCAACCTTATGTCTCGAATAATCGCCTTTCAATTTTCTTTCTTGTATGTCTATCGATATCGTTATATGACTTACTCCTCTACGTGAAAGTGCTGTTCTGCAAGCAAAGTCCACCACCATCTCAGCTTGCTCTGGTACGTTTATCATACTATTATAGACTGATACATCAGAAAACAGCTGTATTAGATTGACATCTTGCTGATAATTTGAATTCATCATATCAGAATAAGTTGTTCTTGTGATTGCGATAACAGGTGTGTTATCTAATTTGGCGTCATACAGTCCATTCAAAAGATGAATTGCACCGGGGCCAGAAGTAGCAACACATGCACCGAGTCTTCCGGTATACTTTGCATACGCACACGCCATAAACGCTGCTGACTCTTCATACCGAACAAGAACAAATCGGATTTTATCCTTACGACGCCTTAAGGCTTCCATGAATCCATTTATTCCATCGCCCGGTAAGCCAAAAATGACTTCTACTTGTCAATCAAGTAATGCTTCAGCCACAATATCAGCAGTTCGCATATTTTCATATTCACTCATATGTATACACTATCAAAGCGTATCATATAATATCTACCTAGCAATTTGGCATCATTTCTTGTCACCATTATTGTTATTCATACTGAATTAATTTATCGCGGCATAGAATAATAATAATAATACAGCCGCATGTCTTTGCAATAACTCTAACTGGTTGTTCAGACTATGCAATGTTCATGATTCCATGAAATCTCCAATGTATAAACCTGTTAGCGAATAAAGATTATAACTCTCGTGAGCGAAGGATCTGCGTAAAAGACTTATCTTTTGTATTGGAAATCAGCAATCATCGTATTAAATGGTCTCAAGAGATTCGATTGGAAGTGGAAGAGTCTATGTGTAACCGCTAAAATTCAGTATCTCTATGATAGTAAACGTTTATTGCCAAGACTAGATTTGAGTAAACGCTCTTGCTTCAAGAATGAAAATTCTGTGTTAAGTTTTTATTAATCTATTATAAAGAAATTCCACCATCTCACTATCATAGCTAATAAATTCAAAGTCCGGCCCAATGCAATCTCAGATCAACTCGATCTATTGCTTATAAAGTGGGTTCTAAGAATATAAGATAAATATACAATTTGAAAGTAGTCTTAAAACGAGAAATACATAGATACTAAGTTGAACCATTGAAAGACAGTAGGATCATGTCTACGAGAAAAAGTGCACACCACTCACCTACACTTGAGTCTGAAACTGTTCTTGTGTTACAAGGCGGTGGCTCTTTGGGAGCATACGAATGTGGTGTCTATAAGGGCTTTAATAAGAATGGCATCATTTTTGACGTTCTGGCAGGTTCTTCTATTGGGGCTATAAACACCTCCATTATAGCGTCTGCCCAAAATGCAGGTATTGACGAACCATCATCTATTCTTGAAGACTTCTGGTTATCATTGTCTGAGAATATGAGCTTTCCGAATCAGTTCTTGCAGTCACCATTTCCATTCATGTCATCAGATGAAATGATGGCTATATGGTCTTCATTTTATTCTATGCTTTATGGCAATCCGAAGGCATTCCTACCTAGGTGGTTCAACCCAGATTCCAAAGATTACTTTATGCCTTACAAATGGACATATCTGTACGATAAAACACCCCTAAAAAAAACATTGAAACAATATATAGATATTGACAAACTTAAAAAAATCGACCGTCACAGAAACAGTAATAATAATAAAGATAATAAAGCGCCTTCCAGACTCATAATAACCTCTACAGATATACAAAAAGGAGAACCTGTTATTTTCGATAGTGCTTATTCTGATATAGATATAGATAAAATAGTCGCATGTGCCGGATATCCATTCTATGGTTTAAGATGGACTGAGAAAGATGGCAAATATCTGTGGGATGGAAGTTTGCTTACGAATACGCCCATGTTGGAAGTATTAAGACGTTCGCCGCAGATAAATAAGAAATTTTATATCGTTGATGTCTTTCCACGTCAACAAAAAGAGCTTCCAACAAATATGATAGAAGTATGGCATAGGGCTAGAGATATTGTGTTTATGGATAAAACTGATAAGAATATTGAAATGCTGAAAGTTACCGAAAAATACCTATCTCTTATTAAGACTATATATGACATATTACATGATGATGCTGCAAAGGTTGATCAGACAACAAAAAATAAACTCAAAGAAATTGAATTGGAATATCACTCGTTAAATCAAAAGCATGGTGCATCTATAACAGATTTAGTTAGAATTGGTAGAAGAGAAGGAAGCCTACATTATCTATTTGAAGATGCAGATTTTTCTACTTACAGAATTAAAAAGTTGATAGCAGAAGGAGAAAAAGACGTAGACCACATTCTAGCAAAACAGGACTAGGTCGATACTTTGTTTTTATTCGCGATCTGCTTTCATTTATTCATTCACTTTAAATATGAATAAAAGAGGTCATTGGTGTGGAAGGATTTGATAATTTTCCATTCTGGTTGCGATTTGCCCATTTTATCAATATCGTATTCATTACATTATTGATACGTAGTGGCATCGAAATCCTAAGTGCCCTTCCGAAGCTATACTGGAATGATCATGCTAGACCTGGTACCGAATGGATTAAATTTACAAAAAAGAAAATGCCTGAAGACAGATTATGGATATCTTTGGAAGAAGAAGAATCGTTCTCTTCTTGGATTGCATTACCAGGACGCAAAAATCTTGGATTGGGAAGACATTGGCATTTTCTTTCCATCATTTTTTGGATAGCAAATGGAGCTGCATACTTTTTGTTGCTTTTTACAAGTGATGAATGGCAGCGATTAGTTCCGACAACATGGTCAATCTTTCCGCAGGCTTTTCATGATGCAATGTTATATGCATCGTTTCACTTCCCGCCAGCCGGGCATCCTTATAATGCTATACAGCAACTCACCTATTTTGTAGTGATTTTTATCCTAGGTCCATTTATGATTGCAACGGGAGCAGCTATGTCACCAGCGATTGATGCAAGATTTCCAAGATATCCGAAGATATTCCGAGGACGACAAGTAGCAAGAAGTCTTCATTTTCTTGGCATGATTGCATTTGTTTTATTTATCATTATCCACCTAACTATGGTAATATCAGAGCGTTTTTCAGAAAATATGGGAAATATTGTATTAGGTCATACAACTAGTTTTGGAGTTGCAGTTGGTCTATTTACACTTATTGTCTTGTTTGTCATAATAATTCACATTTGGGTAACAGGAATATCGTTACAAAAACCAAGGGATATTCAAAATATTCTTGATATGGTGTTGGTTCCTACAAAATGGCTTTTGTTCCACAATGCGGTATCTAAACAACAATTTCCCAAATCAAAAGTTTCCTCCTTTTTCCGAATTAATGGGTATCCTCCTGACACTAATGAATACATAGAACTTTTAAAAAATAAATTCGATACTTATAAGCTTAAGATTTATGGACTGGTACAAAGCCAACTTGAATTCTCGCTCTCAGAGATCAATGCTATGAGCAAGCAAGAACAAGTTACTGAGCATTATTGTATTCAGGGATGGACGGCCATAGGAGAATGGGCTGGTGTGCCAATGCAGTACATTATATCGTTATGTAACCCGCTTCCACAAGCACGCTATGTTGTATTTCGCTCTTTTCAATACACTGACGGAGATGAATTTTATGAAGTACTAGATTTAGATATCGTAAAGCATCAGCAAACGATACTTGCTTACGAAATGAATGGTGAACCCTTGACTGTAGGACATGGTGCCCCATTGAGGTTGAGAGCAGAGACACAACTGGGATATAAAATGGTCAAGTGGCTTAGATCGATAGAATTTGTAAAAGATTACAAGAACATAGGAATGGGCCAGGGTGGGCATAGAGAAGATCATATGTACTATAGTCCACGTGCTGGAATTTGATATCCTATATTATGGAGACACACGAACAGAGTATCGTTATTGATTTTGTATCCAGTATTTACTTTTAGAGAAGTTCTTATTAACCAGAGTAACATTCAACATTATCTTACCTAAATTAATTTCCAATTAGGCACTCACAAATTGTCAAAAATAATCTTAAAAGTATCACGGTAGCAGCGTCATGTCATGTCATGTCATGTTACCTTTTTTCAGTTGTAATTTAGATATATTGTAGTGATACGGGCTTGACATTTAAGATTGGATAAAAATTGCATAGGCTTGGAGATAGGGCTTTCTGATCTTAGTGACACAGCACTCAACCGCTTCGAAGGTCTATTAGATCTTCAGAGTTCTGAAGATTATTTTAGTTGCCCCAAATCCAAAATAGTAGCTATCACTTAGGGGACACTCCATATCTGAATATTCACTTCAGTAAATACAAAGGTAGCATAGAATAATTTCTAATAGGATCTATGCACAATAGTCATTCAGAATTTGACCAATATTTTTTAGTTAGCATAGTACAATGGACTGTTAACTTCAGGTTATGCAAGTGTTGAACAAATTCTGCACTTATTTGTAGATATCAGATAGCCAGATAAGGATTAAAACTTTCATTGAATAAATTATTTTAATCATGTTTGTTCTACCCATATAAAATTTTTGATAGATCTACATTTTACGAATGCTATCTAAAGAGCACTAGTTTTATAGATGAAAATTATTAAATGAACATCTATACATATCAGATGTATGTCTGGAATAGCAGATGTACCATGGTAGGGTTATTGGCTAGAATTAAAAAAAGTCTGTTTTTAATGAGACGTATTATTATTTATTGAGCCTCCTGTCTGTTGTTGGTGGTGGTCGTAGCATCAGTCATTTGCTCCTTGATTTTTTCAGAGCTGCTTCCCATTTCAGATCTCTTTATCATGGCTACGCCTGGTTTAAATATTAAATCTAAAGTCCAATCCCCCATAACCTTTAGTTTTTTATTTAGAGTTGGGAGATTGCCTAAATAGTAAGTACGCCAGAGCCACCATGATATAAATCCATGCAGTTTTATCCCAAATATCGTTGCCACACCTGTCCTTTTTCCTAATTCTGCCATCATTCCTTTTGTTTTATAATCAAATTTTGTTTTCTTGGTTTTTCCTTTTATTGCAAAAATGATATTTTTTGCGGCTACTTTTCCTTGTCTTATTGCATGCTGAGCCGTAGGAGGATAAGGCTTTCCTGTATTGGGATCGGTTATAGATGCACAATCACCAAGTGCATAAACACCATCATAATCAGGTACTTCTAAATAGTTGTTTGCTATTATTCGATGTTTTTTATCATGTTCACAATCAAGCTCACCGACTAGCTTACTTGGGCTTACGCCTGCAGCCCAAATAAGAGTATGACTAGGAATTGTAGTATTATTATCATCATCCAACTTTACAGCATTTTGAGTCGCTCCAACAACATGAGTATTCATTATAAACTCTACACCCTTGGCCTTTAGCTTTTCTAATGCAAACTTACCTAAATCCTCATCTATCTGTTCAAGTAATTTATCACCCGTGTGAACAAGTATTATCTTTACTTCTGTCATATAGATATTTTTGTAGAAATCCTTAATGGATTCGCGTACAAAATCATTAATCGTTCCCACTGTTTCAACACCATTGAATCCTCCTCCGACCACAACAAAAGTTAAAAGACTTTTTCTTAATTCTTTATTGTGTTCTTCAAGATTTGCTTGTTCGAGCATGTTTATAATATGATTTCTTAGAATAATGGCATCTCCAATATCCTTCATGGTAAAGGAGTGTTTCTCTATATCTACCATTTTAAAGAAGTTATTTTCACTTCCTAAGGCAATTACCAGGTAGTCATATTTTAGTAGGTGTTGATCCCAAGCAGTTGGATTAGACTGTCTACCAATTGCATGCATTATTACTACTTGTTTATTATCAAAATCGATTGACTTTACACTAGCCTCATTAAATTTGGCCTGTTTACAAAATTCCCGTATAGGCGTTACTATGTGTCTTGTTTCGATCATACCGGATGCAACTTCCGGAAGCATTGGAGTGAAGAGAAGAAAGTTGTCTTTACTTACCAGAGTAATTTGAACTTTTTTATCATTTTTAAATTTCTTTTGAACCCTTTTTAGAACCTCTATTCCAGCAAAGCCGCTACCCAGAATTAGTACTTGTTTGGTGTTACGACTTTGTTGGTGTTGGTGTTGTTGCTCTTGATACTGAGCGAAACCATTTGTATTATCGGACTTTGGCAACATCATTTCATCCCTTCGTAAATACCACTTATTTACTCCACATGGTGGTGATGCACCAAGTCATCATAAAATCGGACTGATTTTATATTAACAAACTCTAGCATTCCGTATCTTGATAGCTCTCTTCCAAAGCCACTTTTCTTTACACCGCCAAATGGTACTCTGGGATCTGATGCAACAACATTATTGACAGATACTATGCCAGAAGAAATCTTTCTCGATAGTTTTTCTGCCTTTTCTAAGTCTTGTGTCCATATGCTTGCTCCAAGACCATACTGAGTGTCATTTGCTAGTCTAATACCTTCATCTTCATCATTAACCACGAGTATCGGGGCCACAGGACCAAACACTTCTTCTTTGGATATACGCATCTTTGGTGAAACGTTTTTTATTATAGTAGGACAATAAAAATATCCACTATTTCCAGAACGTTCGCCACCTGTTAATAACTCAGCACCTTCTTTGATGGATTCATTAACGATAGATTCTATATTATTTAATCCTTGTTCATTTACCAAAGGCCCGATGTCAGTATCTTCAGACATAGGATCTCCCAACTTAAGTTTCTCAGCTTTTTGTACAAACTTTTCGACAAATTTATTTGAGATCTTCTTGTCGAGAATAAACCGCTTTGAAGCAATACAACTCTGACCGCAATTGATAAATCTTCCCTTGACGGCTCCATCTGATGCTTTTTCAATATCCGCGTCATCACAAACTATGAACGGATCACTTCCACCAAGTTCGAGAACACATTTCTTAATTTGCGATGTTGCTCTTTGGGCTACCTTTGCTCCGGCATATACACTGCCAGTAAAGGTCACACCATTAACGTCTTGAGAATCTATCAGATTTTCTGCAACACTTGAATCACCTGTTAATGATTGAAATACACCATCTGGTAACCCAACAGCTGTAAACATGTTTTGGATTTCTAATCCACATTGCATCGTTGCACTTGCGGGCTTTAAAACAATTGTATTACCAACCATCAGTGAAGGGGCGGCAAACCGTAAAGCTTGCCAATATGGAAAATTCCAGGGCATAATACTTCCTATTACCCCAATAGGCTGAAAAGTTACGAAGGTTTTTCTAGCATCAGTATTAATTATCTCATCATTTAAAAATGATTTTCCATTATCGGCATAATATTCTATTGCCCATGCACATTTTTCGACCTCAGATTTAGATTCTTTTATTACCTTTCCCATTTCAAGTGTTGCAGTTTTAGCGAGATGTTCTTTATTTTTCCTTAGTTCGGCAGCAAAATCATGAAGGAAGCCGGTCCTTTTATCAATACTTAGAGTACTCCATTCTCGAACATATGCATCCTTTGCTTTCTTAGTCGTTTCATTAATTTGTTGTTTATTTAGGATATCATATTCATCTAAGATCTCCTCGGTTACAGGATTTTTGGTCTTGATCGTTTTTTTATTTGACTCTTCGTATTGTTTCTGCTCTTGCTGAATCAAGGAGTTATCACTCCTCTTCCCATGATTTTACCATCTTTTAGTTTTGAGAGTGCCTCCGTTGCTTGATCCAATTTGAATTTATCTGAAACTACCGGTTTGATTATCTTTCTTTTTGCCAATGATACTAATTCATCCAAATCATTTAAGCTTCCTGTATACGATCCGATTATTTTATAAGCCCTAGTAGGCATTGTAACCAAGCTTAGTTTTAATTCTCCTCCATATAGCCCTACCAAAACTAACTTAGCTCTCCTTCTAAGGATTTGCATATCCGTTTCTACTGTCTTTGATCCATTAACAAAATCAATTACAGCATCGGCACCGATCTTGTCTGTCAGCTCCATTACTGTTTTTACTGGATATTCTTTTTTTGAATTAATTATATTATCGGCATGTCCATCCTTTCTTGCGACCTTTAATTTGTCATCTTCTAAGTCTATTGCAATTATCTTCGCTCCAGCGATGGCCTTGGCTAGCTGCATAGCCATTAAACCCAATCCTCCTGCTCCAACGATTACAACATTATCATCTGGTCGTAATCTAGCATTCTTTACTGCATTGTATGCTGTAAGAGCAGAGCACGATAGTGTGGCAGCTTCGTTGATATCAAGATCATCTTCTATTTTTACGAGATATCTATAGCTTGGAATAAGAACATGATCAGAGTATCCTCCATCATTATATATTCCCAATGATCTGGGTTTATCGCATAGATTTTCTTCTCCAATTCTGCATGCAGGACATGTTCCTTCGCCAATCCAAGGATATACCAGAACTTTATCATCTTTGACAAACCGATCTTCTGCCTCTTCACCCATACTTTCTATAGTACCTGCAATCTCGTGTCCAGGTGTTACCGGATATTTCACACCCCTGTCCGTGGTTTTTAGAAATGTGCCTCCTGGTCCTTCATACCCTCCTTCCCATAAGTGAATATCACTGTGACATACACCTGATGATAACACTTTAACTAACACTTGAGAACCTTTTGGTTTGGGGGTCTCAAGTTCCTGTACCTCCAGTGCTTCTTTCGGTTTTACAATTCGTGCAGCTCTCATACTAAAGATTGCGCAGCATTATATAAAATACTATATAAACAACTAAATAACGCATATAATATACAATAAGTGGAATATACTGCAAAATATTGCATTCACTTGCAATGTAATGCAAACGAACGGCGATTAAAAATAGATAATGTCTAATAATAACTTACAAATTCGTGATTCGTAATTGTATCATTACCGTCTACTTAATTAGTGACCTTTACCGTACGTACCACCTCTGGCCAAGTTAGCCCCTGCCTAAGCCTGCTGTATCCGGTTGTGGTATATACTTCTTTTTTACTTGGGCGTAAAATCCACTTTTACCTCTATCCCACTGCAAGACTAAGCATGATTTTAAATCCGTCATTACTGTAGCCCGCGGTATATGCAAAGCCGTTAAACTCGATGGTCAGATCATCGCTTTTCTCATAACATGGTATGATAGCATGGTAGAACACTTAATTAGGCCCCGGCTAATTAATTGCAAAATTCCTGGGCGTGTTAGCAATAGAATTACTAATAGAGACAATTGTTAGAACGGTACAAGTGTATGAATTGGCACGCCATCACAAGTAACCACATATTAACCTAACATGATCTGATGTATGGCAGGCAGTACATAACACGCGCCCACGGCTTTTATAAATGAAATGTTCTCATCAATGTATATGTATATCGAACAGTCCG
>JBQCDO010000017.1:0-3312 GCA_051961195.1 Nitrososphaeraceae archaeon
CGAAGGTGACCCGATTAACTTAAGAGAACAAACAACAAAAATCGTGGAACACAGCAAAATCGTTGATGGGATCGCTACTGTTTTTATTTCAGGATCTACTGCAGCCGTAACTACTATTGAATATGAACCAGGACTCAAACACGATTTTCCGGAAATGCTGTCCAGAGTAGCTCCAAGAAATATTGAATATGAACATGATAATACATGGCATGATGGGAATGGCCACTCGCATGTTCGTGCATCCTTAATTGGTCCAAGCCTAACAATTCCGTTTAAGAACCATAGGCTACTTCTAGGCACGTGGCAACAAATAGTCTTGATAGAAATGGATACCAGACCCAGGCGCCGTAGTATTATAACACAGGTAATGGGCGAATAATATAATTAAAATGAATATCACATGGCATAACATATTTGTGTTGAAATTTTAGAACTATGGTATAATGTCTGAGTTTAGGGTTCTATCTATAAAATGTCATTAGTATTATGTTTAAACAATTATCATACCCTCCATGATGCGGGCTAAATTATGAGCGATTAAAACATGGACAAACATAGTAACACGAGAGGAATTCTTAGACTTTGGTCTTGAACATGCTTATACTACCATATTAACTGAAATTACTGCAGTCATGCAACTAATTGATGGTAAAGAGATTGACGCCAACATATGAAGAGGTCCAGCGTTCCTATCTTCGTGATTCCGTATTGATAGTATAGATATGAAAATCAGGTTGAATTTGTCTGAGGCCGACGCGTAAGAAGCATTCTTCGCTGCATATATTTTGGATGAAAATACTGAAGCAAAACATGAAAGAGTTTCCCTATAACTATGGGTATCGGTCTAGAATTAAAATCGATGCAACAGTAGATTAGACAGGTCATAAAGGTGATCTCATGCTGAAAAAATGGCAATAGACAATTGATCGTGCTCCCTATTGGTAATGGAGGGACTTCTCTTGTGGGTAAAACCGGAATCATCATCATATCTAGCAACACCTAGAGACAGTATCCCCTCTGAAGTATCAAGTTATAGATGCTTTGACAGCTCTATTTTTTAGCAAAATGCACAGATATTAAAAGGTCCTTAGTCGTTGATATCCTATTACACAATCTCGTAGTATTAGGAAAGTGGCGCTACCTTCTTAATTTAACGAAATAACCGTAAGAATGGCGCCAAAATTTCAAAACTGCAAGAAATGAGATGCCTGCAACATTTTGTGCCACTTCATTAATTTTGTAATGTTTGCAGATCTCTATCGGGATCCCCTACCATGTTTTCTGGCACAACCACTCTATCATAGTCTTTCTCGGTAATATATCCACTAGATATTGCTGCGTCACGCAGCGTCGAGTTCTCCTGGAAGGCTTTATGTGCAATTGCGGCTGCCCTGTCATAGCCAATAACAGAAGTCAATGCAGTTACAAGCATTATCGATTCATTAACATATTTGCCTATCCTTTCCTTGTCTAGCGTCACACCCTCAATGCTATATCTGCGGAGCTTATCACAGGCATCGCCTAGGTTCCGCGATGACTCTAGTACGTTTTTAATGATTATTGGTCTCATTGCATTGAGTTCGAAATTTCCCTGGGATCCAGCTATGGCTACAGCATTGTCATTTCCAATAACTTGTATGCATACCATGACCATAGCCTCCTCTTGGGTTGGATTAACCTTGCCTGGCATAATGGAAGATCCAGGTTCATTGTCAGGTAGAATTAGTTCATGAAAACCTGCTCGCGGACCTGAGCCTAACCACCTTAGGTCATTTGCTATCTTCATTAGTGCTACAGCTAACAGACGCAGCGCTGAGCTTGCATTAACCATTGCATCAAGTGATGCTTGAGCAGCAAATTTGTTTGGTGCAGTTACAAAAGGATGACCAGTTAATTTAGAAATTTCAGATGCAATCTTCTGATCGAAATCCTTTGGGGCATTCAATCCAGTCCCAACTGCAGTGCCGCCAACTGCAAGTTTGTATAGCCCTCCCATTGATTGTTTAATTACCTCCAGTGCATCCCGAAGCTGGATCGCATAGCCAGACCACTCTTGCCCTACGGTGAGTGGTATGGCATCCTGCAAATGAGTTCGTCCCAGTTTTATCACATGTGTCCATTCCATAGCTTTAATTTTAATAGAATTAACCAAATCGACCACGTTTGGAAAAAGATGGTTTGTGAACTCCATTACAGTAGCAATGTGCATTGCAGCCGGGAAGGTATCGTTGGAGGATTGGGACATGTTGACATGGTCATTAGGATGTATTGGATCTTTTGATCCCAATACCCCGCCTGCAAGCTCAACTGCTCTGTTGGAAATCACCTCATTTACATTCATATTAGTCTGAGTTCCCGACCCAGTTTGCCATACATAAAGAGGAAACTCGTCGTCTAGCTTTCCATTGATAATCTCGTCTGAGACTTTTATGATAAGATCAGCTTTATCCTTTGGTAATCTACCCTCAGTGAAATTTACTATCGCAGCGGCCTTTTTTATATATCCGTAGGCATGGTCAATTGCCTTGGGCATTCGATCATCTCCAATTGAAAAATGGATAAGTGATCGCTGGGTTTGAGCACCCCAATAATGGTCTGCAGGTACTTCTACAGTGCCCATTGAGTCTGATTCAAGACGAGTATTTGACATAATGTGACTTGTCGCACAGCTGAGAAATAACTTTTGCCACGTTACATGGGGTGTTATTATACTGGGAATATATTCAGGTTATAATGTATCAAGTCCTTGCCTTTCTGAATACAATATTGACGCAAGATCTCCGGTAGTTAAAGTTGAATGCCTCCTATTTTGACGCTAATTGCATTGGATTTTTCCAGATAGATTCGATTTTTTGCGTTGCTTCTGTTCAACATAATAATGTTTGATTTTCACTTGAACCGGGGATGCAATTTCCGGAATAGTGTCAGTAAAGAGAGTAGTGGCGTTTTTGATTGTATACGGAGATGATGTATAGATATATAATTATATATAAATAAATTGAATTTAGCCTTTTTATTATAAAGGTGGCTGAATAAATCAAATCACTATTTGTCATTTATACGTACTCGTGACAAACTATTAAACAGGTAAACATATAGTCGCTAATCAGATTCAATAGTTTAGTTTGCTTCTTACGTGTTGTTATTATACAAGGAGTATACGGTTAGAGTGTCAAATAGATAATTCTATTTAAAATAATGCGAGTCGGGTAATTGGAACAAAAAAGAATAGTTGCTGTCTTATATTTTTCTGAGAGTTAGCTAGCTAACACCCATTAGATCTTTTGGGTATTGGCAATTATGATCTTTCAG
>JBQCDO010000018.1:0-3553 GCA_051961195.1 Nitrososphaeraceae archaeon
AAACTATTGATTGATTTTATGATTATATATGGATTATCACATTATGATAGAATAATATGGTTAAGTTCTGTGACATGTGTTAACTTAAAACGATAGAGTTTGATCTGGCAACCATTTCAGCAATCAATACATAGAACGTGCAGTGAAGATTCAGAAGATAACTCGCCGCCTTGAGCCCCTTGACGTTACTCGCACATCCAAATATTGTGATATTGCTTGACGGCTTTCTATATGTTCTCCTATCTGATAGAACGATATAAAGGATAGTACATGCATCACGTTGGCAAGAGATGAGTTGCAAGGTGATTATTTCTTATATACATATAATTTGTAATTTGATCATAACGCAGATCTGACATTGGTATTACCTTAAATCCATTATCATGTAGATATTTCATTTCAGAGACAAACAAATTGACATCAGTACTGGACCGTCCTTTCGAGTCATCAATACTATGATATGCAACTATGGGAATGGCATCTACAAAGCCCTTTCTATTATTGTAGGCAGCTTGTGAATTAACCTGTTCTTTAAACTTTTGAAATATTACAGTATCATTATGAAGATAAGTCTGATCCAAGGAATTTTGACTTTCTTCCCTAATAGAATATCTATTTGCATAGGTTAATTTTCCGCTATCATCATGTGTTCTACAATCTGTCTGCTTATGGTCAACATATCCATCGCAACGTAAGAAGATTAAATCTGCAAAGCCATTATCTGCAAAGCCATAGTATTTACTAATTATGTCCATAACAGTAGAATTATTCCAAGCATCACCGTGAACAACTGCAAAAATATTAGGAAAATTAATGCCATGATTTTCTAGACACTGTTTTGAACCGCCAACTTCGAATTCTAAATCTTTAGGCGCCAATTGGTTAAGGTCTCGATGTGTCATTCCTTTTGATTCTATATCTTGACCATCTTGTTGTAATTGCAAGATGTCATTCCAACTCATACGAGGCTTTCCGTTATTATTGTTATTATTAATATTGTTTCTAACTTCATTTTTATTACTATCACCTACAAACCCACAGGTTATAAAGAAGCTTGCTTTGAATCCATACTGATCTCATATTGGTTTTGCAGTAGTTAGCTGATTTTTTATTGTATCTCCAAAAGTCAGAATCACTAATCTGTCACTGCTATTTGTTGTCGATGCATTAGAATGAAGATTAGAATTTATCTCCTTTGTCCTGGTAGCATAATAAGAGGAAATTGTCGTTTTATCCGCTTTAATGATGTTAAAGTTCTTACCTTCCTGACTATGTTTTTGGCTAATGGCTAATCCTACATTATTAAGGTAGTAATCATTATTGTAAATCAACGCCGTAGAGAATAGTAAGAATATTAGGAGACTACCAATCGAAAAAAATTTCGAACCATAATTGTAAATAGAGATATCACTATTCACATGTAACACCATTGATGCATGAATCTAATTTGTGCTAATCTTATTAGTGTTTTCGAAATACATTTCAGACTTTTGTAAAAGAAGACTTTTGAATTTATCTGCTTAAGAGTATAGAATTCGCCGATCTTTTGCCTATGCAGCTAATTAAAAAATAAAAATTTCATTATATTGATCGTTTTTATCTTAGTTCAAAGAGTCCTATTGCACATAAACAAAAAAATGAATTTTATGCACTAGGGTTAGATAGTCAAATTACTAAATAAGAAATTCCATTTTATGATAAGCTTTTATGCATTTAGAAAATCAAAGCAAAAAGATACAGCATTATCTTCTTCAAATACAGTAATTTATAATCAAACAATCAGAACCACGAAAAATACCCCAAAAGTATATTAATTATGAAAGTAGCAACGAAGATTCTGAAAACGACACATCATTTGCAGTGCCATTTCCATAAATACTGTAATAGAAATTACTTTGTTGTTTTATTTATTCTTCTATATATATAATATGATTAATATTGACAGATAATGATAGCTGTTAACCTCTACAGGTAAATCTTCTAGCGAGATGTAGAGGTATTAAAATAACATAATGGTTTTCTTAAAATTGATATCTTGGAAGTAGCAATAGCAAGTAATGACTTCGAAAGGTAGAATTATCTTTATTATCGCTGCTATAGCAATATCTGCAGTATTAATAACAACATCATTAATAAACCAGGATGCATTTGCGAAGTGCAAAAAATATAGAGGCCATGACAGTAGTACTGGTAGTAGTCAAGCCAGACCATTGCTCAAGCAAACGAATGTGGAAATGGAACCCTAGCTACAAATATAAATTGCCAAAATTTGGCCTCACAGATACAAGGTGATGGTAACGCAGTCAACGTAATCGGAGTACACTAAAATGACTAGTGTCAATATTATGAGATAATCGTAACTATGGTAACAGCGAGATAAGATCTACTCTTTTATTAGTCTTAAACGGCAATTTCCATTTATTATCCCACATATAAATATAAACATAATACAGTCAATACTTAACTATGTTAAGTAAAGCATTATAATGTCATAATAAGTTGTACTTTTGCGTCAATGTTGATCCTGTATATCAAAATTCAATTGATATATACATATATCATTTAATGGAGGACGGTTGTCTTAGATAATGATCGAGTCTGATCATGTTCACTATTGTAAAGAATGCACACATTGGTATGTATGTAAGAGGACTGAATTGAGATGCGAATTTATATCAAATTCTGTGACCAGTCACAGAAAACATATTGAGTCTATGGATATAGAAGACGATAAAATAAAACACTTTTGAATCTTCCAATTACCTGTCTGGCGAATAATACTATTACAGATCTCTCCTAGGTTCCTTTCAAAGTATCATATTTAGAAGATTGTACCAATTAGAATCTATATTATTGTTCTGATAGCCAAAAGATCATTAATAGTGCATCAAAATTGACTCCTTAACCATGCCAAATAGATAGATTAGTTTTTTATACGAGTTATCTATAGCAATAGTATGCAAAAGAAAATAAGTACCTCGATATTTTCTATATTTGTAGTATTACTAATTTCCGTATTGACATCAGTAATTCTTATGTCTTCCTATTCGTATTCTCGAAATAGTGACAATAACAATAATAATGTCATTAGCATCCTACTTGCAATACCCACACATGGCAATTATGATATATCAACCACGACATCTTTTCTAACATATCAAGATCCAGTTTATGGAATAAAAATTCAATATCCATCAGATTGGGAAAAAATACATTTTGATAAAAATTTTATTGTTGGTTTTGTATCTCCTTCTAGTCATGATTCAGGAGTATTAGAGAATGTAATGATATCTGCTGACCAGTTATCTTCCCCAACTGTATCTCTAAACAGTTTCGGTAATACAAGAATTTCAACACTCGAATCACAGTATCGAGACTTTCACTTAGTAAGCTCTGGTCCTTTTATAACTTCAACAGGCTCACCGCTCTATAAAATAGAATATATGCACACGGAGGGAATCTTACCAATCACTACAACGGAAATATGGTCATTGAAAGGTAAGGAAGCATTTATGCTCTTAGCTAATGTCGATACGTCTGAGACTTCAATTTA
>JBQCDO010000019.1:0-5946 GCA_051961195.1 Nitrososphaeraceae archaeon
TACCATCATAAAACTCCATAGCTACATCTAGACAGCATTGACAGACTCCACCAAGTACTCGTAGTTGATTGACACCGTGTTCTTCTTGTTCTAATGCATACCAGCGATGAGGTGCATGAGCTACATGCAGTCTATGATTAAGCATTTCAAATACCTTCTTTGATGTACCTTTTGGAATAGTACTTTCTACTGAAACCAGTGCTCCATTCTTTGCTTCTTTTGATATCTTTTCAACTATAGATAATAGACCATCTATTTGTGGAGAGAACATGTCATCTGGTTTGTGTGTAGAAACACAGATGATAAAGACATCAAACTGACTAAAATTAACTGCTTTTTCAATCGCTGCATTCCTCGCCATCTCAACGGCTTTTGGATTTGAATCAAGTCCATAGGTGTCAAATCCTTTTTCTTTTACATACCGTGCTATAGGAAGGCCTAATTTACCCAGTCCTATGATCACGACCTTATCGAATTGCTTTAAATTGAAGCTCCCTTTAACGTTGATCTTATAGTCATATATCAAGACTATTCAGATCCAATAATACTAGGAAGGGTGATCTCATATTACTGAGTAAAGCCGCCGCCCATTCCTCGCAGTATGTTGAGTCACATCTAAGAGATGTCCACGCAATGGAAGCTGAAGGATTAAATCTTTTGTACATTAAACAACTTCTCCCAAATCAAATTCTTTTCTCTTTTTATTTGCTTACAAACCTTCCACTTGATCATTCTCAGAGCTATACCTCTGCATTTCATTATCTTTTTGTTGATATTTGTCCTTTTGACAGTAATCGTAGTCTAACGTACGCGTTCTATAGTATTTAATGCTCATTACTTCTGTTATGTATCGACGTTATTTAGCGTTGATGGTAGTAATACTCCGAATAACGGACATTATATTTAAATAATTGACAGATGTCATAAATAGAGTTATGCAACGGGAACGGCATTTTCTTGACGAAACGGACTTAAAGATCATTAGCATTTTGTCAAAAGACTGTAGAGCGTCGTTTATGAGTATAGGGTCTGCGGTTGGTATGACTTCTAAGAGTGTAAAAGCAAGGGTTGATGCAATGATTTCGACCGGAGTAATAAAAAAATTTGTTGTTAAAGTTAATCCTGCATCACTTGGATATGCAATGTCCTGTATGTTGATAGTACGGGAGCATGCTTCTCACACAGACGAAATAGTTAGTCGGCTTAATCTTCTTGGAGATGTATCCCTTCACTCTAAATGTATGGGAGGAATCTCCACATTCTGTTTAGCAATTAAAGAAGGGCAAGAAGATAAGCTTGAACTTTTGCGAGATTCACTCAAACCTGCCAATATCCATTTTATGTTTACGTCGCCTTCGTCATACCTAGGTAGTAGATATGATCTTTCTGATATAGATCTGGAGATAATAAATTGCCTCTTTACGAATCCCAGGATGGATATGAACGATATAGCTAAAAAAATATCAATATCACCAAGAACGGTTAATAGAAGATTAGCGAGGCTAAGAGATAATAATGTATTGAAGTTCTTTATTCTGTGTAATCCAGTATCTACTTTAGGTTATTTTCAGTTTGTACTCGTAATAAATACTGTTGATAAGGCCTTTAACAACCAGATAATTGAGCGTATTTATGGGGGATTAAAAGATAATATTCTTTGTCAGCCTCCTATAATTGACCCAGACGACATGATATCTTTACTTTTATTCAGTCGGGACATTTTTACAGCAGATGGTATACTCAAAGAGATAGAATCCTTTACCGGTGTAAATAGAGTTGAATTATTTGTGCTTGCTGATACTACTTCCTACGATGGATGGATGATAAGAGAGATAGAGAAAAGGCTGAATCAGAAAAAGAAAATGAGACAAAAACAACAGCCAGAACAGGTATTGGAACTCAGCTAGTCCTGATAATGGGTAATGCTTATGATTTTTTCTTGTTACCCAGTATGATACGTGATATATCTTTTCAGGAATCATATAGATAAACTGCCAGTTGTTTCTAAAAGCATAGAATATATCGTGTCCAGCGTCCCTGTATAGATAACACTTTAACAGCTATCTAACTTACACTTGTTGTCAAGACATAATTTGTTTACATCAGGCCCGCTCATTTCATTTTCAGTAGTCTAAAAGACATGATAAAAACTATGAATATTACTCCACCACTAATTAGAAAAGTGGCTCCTCCAACTGAATTAAATAAAAATCCACCCAAAGTTAGTCCAACTATACTAGCCAAGCCTCCAAAACTGCCCGCAACACCCTGTACTGCTCCTTGAAGTTTTGATCCTGCGCGCCTTGATAGTATTGACATGAACGATGGCCACATAAGGCCGTTACCAACAGCAAATAGTATTAGGGCCACGCTGACCGCGACAATATTATTTGATGCAAATAGAACAAAATTTATACCTAAAATTATGCTACCAATGACGACTAGTTTCTCTTCTGAGAATCTTTTTATTGCCTTACGTAAAACCGGACCTTGAATCAAGGCCATAATTCCACTTAATACTGCATAAAATATTCCCAGCTGCGTTACCGACCACTTTAGATCGTTAGCAGCATGAGTCGGAAACGCTGCGTAGTAGATATTAAATCCAAGAAATATCAAAAAATATAGCACAAGTAAAAAAGAAATATGCTCTAGTTTGAAAACATCTCGCAATCTAGGCTTTGTAGTAGTTACAGTTGAATAGCAGTCCCTGCATTCCTGTGAAAAAACCTTTCTAACAGTTGTTTCTTCCGGAACCAATATCTCGTTTGATGGGGGCTTGGATTCTTTTAACAGTAAGACTATTGCGAGTAATGTAACCAAAGATAGAACTAGTGCTGCTAGAACAGGTAATATTGCTCCGTAAATAGTTCCCCCCAGAATTCCGGCTAGTGCAGGACCTAGAATAAATCCAAGATTGGAAGATATAGCCATTTTTCCAAAGTTTTTGCTCCTAGTGCTATCTGATGAAATGTCAGCAAGATAAGCATTAGCAATAGAGATATTCCCGCCAGTAATGCCGTCGATAGCTCTGGCCAGAAATAAGATCAGCAAAGGAAGAATAAAAACAAATGTACCGAAGAAGACGATATCAATGCTAGATTTTTCAGCAGGCAAAAATAATGCAAAAAGAAATAATATCCAACCAACCGCTGTTCCAATATTACTTAATAGAAGAACTTTTTTCCTTCCATAAATATCAGACCATTTTCCTAATATTGGGGCTCCGATAAGTTGGAAGGCAGGATAAGTAGCGGCAAGCAGACCATAAACTATGGCGTTACCTCCAAATTTCATAACTACAAAAACTAGGAAAGGCAAAACAATACTAAAGCCAAGAGTTCCTACGAAATTAACCAATAATAGAGGAAAAAGTGAAGGCTGTTTTACTCGGCTAGTCATTATTAAGGTAATTATAGCGTTCCATTTAAGATTTAAGATTTAAGGATAAATAGATACCGATTTGGTATATATTTCGATCGATTCCAAATCGAATTTCCTGTCGATCAACCCGTACTATAGATATCGAATTAAGCTAGTAATAAGCAAATCGTGTAATATCATTTTAATAAAATAATCTCATCTTTCAGCAAATGACGTTGTCATGATTTTAGGCGGTATCCGTGCTAATCTCAAGTCTTGTATAGACAAGATAACCTTTGATTTACAAAGACTTGGCGCGGACATACAAACCAAGGTAGAAGAATTGGAAGAATTGAATCAGTCACTAAGACAGCGCGATAAAGTAAAGATGATGCTATATCTCAACTATCAGATCAACTTGTGTCGTTATCAGCAAGGTTGCAGGAAATTGAGAGAAGACAGGTTGCAGGAGCGCGCCCCATGACTTAGACATTTGTGCAGTTTCATCTAATCAGTATCTATATGCATTCAACTAGGCAAGTCTATCCATGTGATACCACTTTTTAGAAAATGTTTATAATTTGGCGCGCCGCACATTTGTATTAGAAGAGACTTTTCCTAAATCATTCCGGATCTGATGGAATATCCGATTTAGTCTCCCTCGAATTGGTAAGATATGCATGGAAGATCTGAGTGTATTTAACCAACTATTACAGACTTTAAATGCTGTGCCCGCCGTTGCGGAAGTGCTCAATAAACCTATTAAGGACGTGGCCCCTATGACTGCTAGCGAGGGAGACACAATAACGTGCCTCGTGGAGAAATCAGACAAAAACGCCAAAGACTATAAAGACGATATTAAGAATTATTACCTTAATAAATCCAGTGTATCAGGTGCTACGAGCAGCGACCCTGTAGGTAAAGCCGTCGCTGATATAGAAGCTCAGACTGTAGCCAGTTGGCAAACGCTTTAGTTATGTAATAAACTCGCTCCTTGTCCTGCTAGATATCCAGCCTTAAGGTCGAAACAATATGAGTCCGAGTTGTCGAAACCACAATGGTTGTTATTTTCGCCAGTCTGTGCATCCATTTTTGCTTATTCATATCCGACTCTGAATCCACTTGCATGTGCCACCTTGGGTATGCCAAAAGCTGATATCGCGGCCGCTGCGATAATCGCTATTGCGATTAACATCTTATAGCTCAATGTTTTAATATGATCATATGACCAATATTAATTTGATTAAATTTCATTTTATTATAATTCTGTGCTATCATTAGGCCGTGAATTAGTAGAACTATAAAGCATACTACTAAGGGGATAATTTTCTTTCAGTCCAGACAAGGAAAACACCATATCTGAAAGAAATCATTCAATTGAACTACCACTTGCTATCTGAATTTTTGAAGACTTGTGATAATATTATGATTAGAATGATACGCTTGTGTTAACACAGAGAAGGGACATTCGATTACAGTTGTTCGAGACCATTCTTACGATAATTCTAGTGCGTTTAGTTTTTCATTATTTTTTGGTTTAGTGGACTGTCTACAATTTCTAATCAGACTCTCGTCATTTGGTCCAAATTAAAAATATGACAGCATTTTTTGAAATACTGTAAGTTAGTAAATCAAAATGTTGGCTAAGTGTATAATATTAATAGATATCGTTTAAAATTGATATTGCAGACATCTCAATGATTCCTTTAATTCGATCAAACGAATTTTCCCCAAAAAGGAATTCATTTATTTATAATCTGAATGGAATATGAGTAGTTTCTTAAGTAATGTCTACATAATATTGACATGATAATTGGATATGCTGACCGCTCGGGAGTGAATCCCAAGAATGGACACCAAAGGGTAGTGCAAGATAGAGATAGCATCAAACACCTGGAAGTTTTTATGAATGGTCGTTGGATGCATGATAATAAATGTAGGGAATTTACGAATAAGGAATGTAATAAGATAAAGCGTTAGTCAATTATTTGTTAATGCTCTGTAGTAATCATGATAGACTATTCTCTTGACTCGACTAGAAAAAATTAGTATTTGATCCCGGAAAATTATATATCGATTGAATACGTTAGATAATCAAACTCAGTTACTAACGAGAGTTTGGCCCAGGAGTTAATACCATTAATTCTTGTCTCTATAGGTCGCTGCCGAAAATATTTCTCTAATTCGCACAATCTTTACATGGAGCCAGGATTATCTAAATGAAGGCTATCGTTTAATGCATTATCACTTTACTTGAATCGAACTAAATTAAAATGAATTTGTTCATTTCCCATTATTTTTACGTTATTCCAACGATAGATACGTTCAATCTCAGATTCGGTGTAGTTAAGTACAATTGTGTTCAGATTGACGTAATTTTGACTTATATATTAATAAGCTTCTTTCAAAAAGTATACCCATATCAGTAAGATATGTTGTCACCGATTTTTAAGAAGACAAAAATAATAAGCATTTTATAGAAAAACTACTGTGCGCTATCTTACTTGTTTTGCGCATATATTACAGTACTTCTCTATTACAATAACACCTTCGCCGACATCGAATAATGCTTCAGTAGTAGCT
>JBQCDO010000020.1:0-6372 GCA_051961195.1 Nitrososphaeraceae archaeon
ATATAATACTGTATTATCATTTCAATAATGATTTTCTCATATGATGAATAATATAATAAATATATATTGAAGTAAGAAATTAGCATAAATTGAATAGTTAAAAACAAGAATGAATATGTTACTAGAGATAACTTCATTACTTTGTGTGATTGCGATATCAATGATTGATCAACATAAAACGCTTGGGCAAATATCATAATTCATTCATCATATGAGAAAAGCATTATTGAAATGATAATACAGTAGTATATCAAGGACAGGATAGAATGCTTTGACCACTATCTTCCCGGTAGAAAATAAAATGATTGTAAGCGAAAGCAGATCAGGCATTGGTTGGGTTAATTTGTGGATGTGTACAAATGAGAGATTAGGAAAAGAATATTAGATGAACAGAGCCAATGAATAGAATTAGAAAAAAAATTTACCATAAACATAGTGGCGAGAATTTGACTACAGTACGCTACACAGGCATTACTATTGCCATGATACTAATACTTTCAACTTTTGCATTTCCAAGTTTCTCAATACCAATAGGAGAATCGCAAATAGCAGCGTACGCAATTGCGGAATCAGGTTGTATAGTCTATAAACATACAACTCTCACCATCACGGTCTCATGCAGTTCTCCTGTAAGTTTAACTGATATATATGAGCAGCTTGGAGGAGCTGGGAATAGTGCTTTGTACAAAGATCCCAATAATGATGGAGTCTGGGCATTAAATGCAAATGTGACAATTCTGGCCGGATCTACACTGAATATCGATCCTAAAGATACCAAATGGCTAAAAATAATTTCAGATGGCAAGACTCTTGCTTATGGTATACATGTCTATGGTAGCATGAAGATTGATTCGGTAAAGGTAACTTCATGGAATCGAGAAACAAATGATTATGTTGAAAGTCATGGCTCAAGAGAAATTTCCGGAAAAATAGTTCATCTAGGTGCTCCAAGGCCATATATTAGGGTAGAACACCGTGGAACGGGTACTACAAATATCACAAACTCAGAGATTGCATATTTGGGATATGAAGGAGGATGGGGCTCAGGTACATCTGGGCTTCATTATCACTTGGCTGGCCATGGCAGCATAATAAGGAATAATGACATTCACCACCTGTATTTTGGCTTTTATTCAGTCGGCGTAGGGGGCTTAGTTATTGAGAACAATAAAGTTCATGACATGGGCCACTATGGCATAGATCCACATACGGGAACTCATGATATGGTAATTAGAAATAATACAGTATATGGCAACAATGGCACAGCTATAATCTGTTCTCTTGATTGCTACAATATATTGATCGAAAACAATAAAGTCTATAATAACACTGAATCTGGAATAACCTACAGTAGAAATATGACAAACTCAGTGGTTAGGAACAATCTCGTTCATGATCAAAAATATGCTATCCTTGTCTCACAATCACATAATAATGAGATATACAATAATACTATCTCGAATAGTAATCCTGGAATTACTTTGCAAAATGCCTCCTCGGCTAATAAAATATATCTAAATTCCATTATCAATTCTACAAATGCTACAAGTATCAAGACAGGTGCTCATGGAAATATGTTATACTCAAATACAATAGTACTTAATGATACTACCAACGCTAAAGCAATAGTATTTGATAATGATTCAAAATCGCTAAATAATACGTTTAGAGACAACAGGATAGTTAACACAACTAAAACATAATGAAGTGGTTGAAAATGTCTTTAGTTGTAGTCGCCAATTACCAATATACTGATAAGTCCTGAAGATTTACTTATCCATGGAATCAGTTAGCCATGAGTAAGCTTAGCACATTTTAATAACTCTAATTTATGCTTGTCAGGATCTTTGTACGTTACATGAAGCTCTACAGATTCTAGATGTACGTTCTGTACGTCAAGATGCAGCCTGCAGTAAAAATAACCCTGCTTTATAGCTATGATGTGGCAGCATGGACTCATCTAAATCGTGTTCTAGAAGCGGAGTATATGGCACATTTGGATCATCATAGAGGAGATCAGTTACGGATATGACTTTGGCTGTCTCGTGTTTAGCATCTGATGATGAGCGCCAGATAACGGGAAACATGAACTAGCCCGCCTTGTTTCCACCACAAGGTTTCCCCTTGGTACTACTAGGGTTTTGAGCGTGAATTTCGTCAGAACGGAGAATCTGGAAAGTCTGGGAATTTACTAGTATAAGAGAGTGGTAGGACTGGGATATGACCTGATGTTCCAATTTTAGAATGTCCATAGAATTGGATCGGGCACATCCAATACCCGGGATACCCGGGTTATTTCCAACTCCTGAGAAGATTTAAGACACTGTTTACTAAATATATGATAATAGAGTGTAATTAGAATTCAAAACTATCCCGGGTATCTCGGGTACAATAATGAATCAATAGCCTGTTCATGTAGGTAAACTATCAACTGCGCAAGTTCCAGCAGTCCTTTACTACGAGCAGTGCGTATAACCAATGATATGTCTACCGTTCTCAGTTATTTTATTTAGTGATACAGTTCAAGGCTGGTATAGAAGCAGCAGGCAGGCGCACCGCGGCAGCATAATTTGTAAATCCAGAATGAGCTTCGAGCCATGCATATGGGTCAACTAATACGTACTGTCGTATATGTCCAAACCCAATTATCCACTGAGATGAAAGATAGAACACATGTCCTAGATTGGCATAGGTCATCAAGGTATAATCTGGATGACTCACTTCATTTAGTCTTGTCGCAATTAGCTACCAATTTATCAGTTGGTTAATTTGTACTGGCAGGCAGAGTAAAACTAAAATTAGCTCCTTTTTCGTTAGTATTATTTTCAGCCCAAATTTTGCCGCCATGAGCTTCAATAATACTTTTTGAAATATACAAGCCCAAACCTATACCATGTTGGGATTTAGTCGCAAATTTCGTAAATAGTCTAGGCATCATCTCTAAATCAATTCCTTTGCCGCTATCCTTTACAGTGATATTCCATTCATTTGCGTTCTGTGTCTTTTTTGATACTGATATGGTGATTAATCCATCTTTTGTAAAGTTTAAAGCATTGTCCAACAAATTATGAATAACTTGATTAATTCTTTGCCTATCCCCTAGGACTAATACATTACTGAATTTGGACTCAAATGATATTTCAGATCTATTTGCAAGACCTGCTTGATCTTTTCTATAATCATCTAATAGGCTATTGATAGTACTAACTAAGTCAAACACTTCATTTCTCAGATCTAATGATTTACCATCAATCCTAGACACATCTAATATATCTTCAGTAAGATCTTTTAGACGACGAGCGTTTCTGCTAATAATGGATATATATTCTTGATATTGTTCAATATTGCCTTTCTTACTGCCTAAAATATCTGTCAAGCCCAATATTGGTTGAACAGGTGTTCTTAATTCATGGGCTGCTACATTAATAAACTCTTTTTGCATCTTATCATGCATCGTTACTTGCTCATGTGCTATCATTAATTGATCATACAATTCCGATTGTTTCCATAGGTTTTCAAATATTGCTACATACGATAAAACACCTGCTTTACTATTAGAATAGGTTGATAGCCCTATTGCTTGAGAAAACACGGGCTTTGCATCATCTTTTAACTCCATAACCAAGGAATCCTTTCTGTCAGCTACCAGAATTGTGGCTTTGGTCTCGGACATTTGTGCTATGTATCTTATGTCTAACTGATAACTGGAACGACAATATTCCTTTAACTGCCGTACTTTTTGTTCTATTAAGGAATTTGTAGGCGTCAGTATTCTGACCCTAACGTTTCTTTCCTGTGCTGCTTGCATGGCCAACGGTATAGCACCCATGCTATCTTGTCTTAGGAAAGCATTTGTACTTGGAAATATCAATAGTATTTCTTTTGAAGCTGTCTTTAAGATATTCAGATATAGATCTTGTGCTCTTAATGTACTGGAAATAACCTCAATATCTGCTAGACCAGCTCCTGTTTCAATCTCTTCTATCCTCTGCACACCGTCAATACCGGTTTTCCATAGCTGCTCGAATACTGAATTAAAATGATCTATATACAAAGGCTCATTACTAACTAAGAAGCTTGAGCTCATCTTACCGCCTTCCATCTTCTCTATCGTAAGAGCCAGTTCTTTGTCAGATACACCAAAATTAATTGGTAGCATATTTTTTACATGTCTTATTTGAAATCCCAATTTAACAAATACTTTGACTAAATTTATATTATCTTTATTTATATCAATAATCCATTTCAGCCTGTTGGATTCCTTTTTTTCTTTTCCTTTATTTTCGTCGTTATCTCTAAACCGGTCAACAAAAGTTCTATACGTATCAAAGAAAAAGTTATAGCTCATTTGCATTCCACCTAGTCCAGAACAAATTGACAGGTGGTCAGCAATATTGTTCATGTTTTTTATTTCTCTTATGATATCATCTTGGCTTTCTAGTATTTTTGTTCTAATGACAGGTATTCCTTCTTCTATCTCTCTGATCCTTTGGTTAGCAGTCTCTGCCTTATTCCAAAGCATATCAAAGAGATATTGTTGTTGTTCTACAAATGAACCGATATTACAATAAATGATTTTTGGTGCAATATTCACTTCACCGTCAAAAACCACAGGGGCAAGATACTCTGATTCACTTAGCATAAAATTGCTTCTGACTCCTTCCAGATGTCTAATCTCGTCAACAAGTTCCGTAAGTTCTTTGCAGCAGTCGATATTATTCTTGGTGATTTCGGTAAGGTATCTTATTCTGACTCCTCTACCTTTGGCATTCATAAGAGATTTCTTTATTGACTCTGTTCTAATTGCTACTAACGGCCTTGTATAATTCATACATGTATCCAAGTTTCTCTTTGCATTAAGGAAAAATCGTAGTTCTGCCTCTATTACCTTTTTAGAGCCGTGATATACTTTTGTTCTATTAATGTCTCCTCTGGTAGTTGAAGAGGGAATAGATGCTTTCAAAGCACATCTGATCTAATAGGATTTGTGAATATAAAAGCAATATGGCAAATAAAAACACTTAATTATATTTTTATTATAATACTAAAGAATCCAGGCCTTCTGTTCGATATCTCTAGCGAATTCGACTATGATAAGAGTGAAAATCCAGGCTCTACCCCACAAAATTTTATCTTTCCCCACCCATTGACTTTCCATGTTATTTTCTTACCTAGCGAAGAATTCAGGGCATATATACATCTAATTGCCCAAGGTATATAGAATATAACATAACTAGAACACCATATTATCCAGGGGGATTATCTCTTGCGCAATATTATGGTGATTTACTAACTATTTTAGCCAGAGCGTACGCGCCTCCAAAACATTGTCATCCTTATTTTGCTCGCCCACCAAAGATATATACATGAAATTTTTATCTCTATCACAAGGGCATAAGTCTATACATTTGATCTCCCAAACCAGAAAAGATTTTTAATGAGGTATGTTCCATACAGTCAATCAGAAGAGGCTCTTTTCGATATGATTAGAGCGGCATTCATGAATCCGATATTGTCTGATTTGATATGACCCACAGGTATTAACGGAATTAAATACCCAGTTCGTTTTGAACTTATTTGATACTGTCTATAGATATCAGTTTAAGAGCATCATAGAATATGCTAAAATATTGTGCGTATAATGAACTAGGGTACGTCGATCGGTCAAAAATCTTATTTTAGTGCTCAAAGACAGATTCTAGTAGGTTAAGGCAATGTTGGCATCCTTTCTTATCAGCATGTTTCTGGACTAGATCTAGAAGCTTTAGCAAGTCATTCATCACCTCATTTCTGGTCATTAACTTTAATGGTGGTAGTATAAATTTCTCGTTTTCTATATCAGTCATTATATTCACTCTTGAAAGGGACCAATCGATGGTATGCTGTATATGATCCTTGCTTAGCCTCTGCATTTTAGCCAGAGGCCCGCAAGGTTTTGCGCCTACTCCTAAATGAAACGTAAAGCTCTTTTAACGAGTTCTCCATATTGATAAAGTCATATGAAGTGTTATTTTATTCTACTAAATTATTTTGTAAGGATAAAGAATTTATCCACAGCTGATTAGTCCTATCGATGTAAAAGAATACATCATTTGGCGCCTCATGTTAGATATACGCCCGATTTATTGAACATACCACGATGCAAGCCTATAGATTTTTCCTTAACTTTACAGAGCCGATATAAATATTATATATATAAATATTATCTGGATTATTATTCACAATAAGATATTATTCTATTTGACACTAGATGATCCTTTACGTGTAAAAAATATTCTAAGTAACAGACCATCAAAACATTATCATGAACCTGCATTAATGACGGCAGTCCATATCATGATTTGCTGATTAAAGGTAAAAGTCGTGAAGAAA
>JBQCDO010000021.1:0-3941 GCA_051961195.1 Nitrososphaeraceae archaeon
CGTAATGGTTATTTATTTCACCTTCTACAATATGACATTTTTTTTCGGCAGGTAAATTGAATTTGCATTTTATGCAGGCATGATTAGAGTTGTTGTTATAATTACTGTTGTTGGATTTCCTTTCATCTTGTTCTCTGTATCCTGCATCTTGCTTTGTCATCTTTCTCTTAGTTTAGGACATTGTATAATGCAGCATCTTTTACCGCTATGTCCTCTTCTTCTTGATTGCCTGTAGACTTGGCAATAACTGATTCTTCTATATTATTATGACCGTCATTATTATCTATCATCTGTCTGAAAACAACAGTAATTAAACCATAAGATATTTAATTCCATACATTCAGGCCTCATATTACCTCTATAAGAGATTAAACTGGAAAAAAGAAGAGAGATAAGAATTGATATACATTGTAAATAAATGATGTTGTATCGTTTTAATACTGAGCAATGCCAAAAGTACAAGAACAAAGGACCAGCACATCCTCATCGCTTCATTCTGCACTGACAGAATCTCAATGTAACAAATGTGGAGTACAACTAGAATGGAACCCTCAGTTTAACGATATCAATTCACCAAAGTATGTAGCACGACACTGCGGTTAAGATTACCTAATAACTATAGACAGTGTCAAAGTCGAAATGGTTGAGCCGTTGATTGCAGAACAAGGAAGAAAAGAAAACAATAAATCGGTGTCGGAGGAAAATGAAAAGCCGAAGGCTATATTGATAGCAGAAAAATTAAAAAATAATGATAATAAACTACCATTACAAAGGAAAGCAAAGTTAGGAGATGGAAGTCATATTGCTGCTGAAGATAGATGAATTTGTAACAACTACTAGATTAAGAATTACAAAGAATTCATTGTAGGCTCTATTATTCTAGCAGATTTTATAGTCACATGTTCAACAACACTCTCAAGGCATCCAAGATGACTCACTAGTTATAATACATATTTACGAGCAAACGAAATGAATAGCCTGTTACTGCTGCCATTACTACTGCCACAACTACTAATGCTGAAACAGTCTTAATAATAAATCCAAGTTCTTCTATTCGATCGGCTCATCATCTTACATTCAAGAACCAAAATCATACTACAGTAACTAGCGATATTTATTGAAAACTTGACTGGCAAGCAAGTAGACCCGCGCAAGTTCATGTACCTTCGCTACACGAGGCTTCGCTTATAGACACGAACAAAAAAAACTAATCAATGCCACCCGATAGCATCCCTATCTGTGACTTGCCTTTTCTATTTTCTCTAAATACTTGACTAATAGTGTTTGTTGCTAGATCGAATCTATGAAATATACTTATGATTATGCCATCGTACTCAGTCTAACAGTAGATTGCTAAGATATGTTGACGCCATTGGCCCCGGAAGACCATTACGAACGATTTCCAATATGTTAACACCTTTGGAAATAAAGTGTAGAACTATTAGTACATCTTTTGTGTCATTTCGCACGGCGAAAGTAAATTCACAAGTAACAATTGACAGAATCAAGATGTGAAAAGGCTTCAAATTATTTGATATTGTATAACTTGACAAAAGATAAAGTGGAATTCTAGAAGGGAGAATATTTGTTTTATGGTCTTCTACGAATGCTTAGATTTATGATAATATTCTATCGCTATCTGAAATTACCGCCATATCTTGGTGCTGAAGCTTGAGCAGTATCTCTTGTTGTTTGTTCAAACGTTTTAGCAGTATTAGCTGCAATTCTTGAAAGCTCTTTTACATTATTTTTCTCACGGGCGAGCAATGTGAGTTCAAAGAACATACCAATGATTCCAGAGAGTCAGTGACGACAAAGATCATCCATTCTATGCATCTAGGTTTGATAGATGTGGCAGAGATAAGAATTTTCCAAATCATCTGAAAATGTTTTCGTAAAGTCTGTTATTGTAGCATCAAGTTTTGATTTCTTTATCTCAAAGTAAGACGTCGTGTTTGTATTTTACTCATTGATACCTTTGTATATAGATTCACAATGAAGACAGTCTGTTATAAATTGGGACTTCTTTTCTGCTTCCAGAATACGTCTATTGCAGATTAGGCATTAATTATTTTAAAATTCATATATCCCTATTTCCTATTAATACTGGGTGTAAATACATGCCTACATCATCTAAAAAATCTAAGACAAACGTTAGAAAAGTAAGAGACGGTGTAAGTACATATAAACCTGGCCTTCAGGATTTTAAAAGAGGAGGCCATGAGAGTAAGAATGGTCGACTCAGCACCGATAGAGAACGAGCAATAGACTCTCAGAGATCTTTGCAGACCAGACGCATGGACAATATTTTTGATACTTTTAGAAGAGATATTGAAGATACGATGATGCCTTGGTCGTCATCTTTATGGGGTTGGCGCGTTCCCTCTCTACTAGCAACTGAAGAGGATGATCAGGATCAAACTACGGTAAGAATGCCGATTTTTGATATGGTCAATAAAGAAGACAGATATGAGTTAAAAATAGAAATACCAGGAATCGAAAAAGAAAATGTAAAGGTAAAAGCAACAAAAGACTCAGTTGAAATCTCTGGCGAACAATCGAAAGAAGAAGAATCACAGGATGGGACAAAGAGATTTGTATACAATGAACGTTCATATAGCTCATTTTATCGCAAGATTCCAATTCCTGAGGAGATATTGTCCTCTAAAGTTAGTGCCAAAATGAGCAATGGAATACTACATATTGAGATTCCAAAGAAAAACCCTACAACACTAGAAGAGGGAACAACAGTGGAAATCAAATGATTGCCCCTACGAATGTGTCCCAAATGTCTCAATTACAGATCGACGAATATGAATATAATACTGGAATATGCCTATATGGCCTAATATACCCTGGGTTCATGAATAATGTTATAAGACTGTACATCCCCCCTCACATTGGCTGATTCCTACTTATTTAAAGTCCCAATAGTTCAAGATATGATCCTATTTCTTTAAATGAAGCCAGATGATAGTCATTCATATGTTCAAGTACACGATAAATATGGTACCCATCACCAAGCAAATTACATTTACTGCATTTAATTCTATAATATGGATCAATTCCTAAAGTTCTATAAGCCTGTAAAATATCTTCATCATCAGCTACATATTCATATATAGATAAGGGCGTCGAAGATTCATCTCCAATTGCAGACTTTGACATTAGCAAGCCGTTGACGCATACCTTGACAGATTTTGCTCTTGATTTGGTTTGATGATCCTCATCAAGATCTGAAATTTCAGAAATTTTCATAAAGTGTCCAAAACATTGTTCTTCCGTGGCATTTTTCAGTATTTGTGAAAGTTTTACTTGCTGCCTCACTTTTTGCTCTTGAATCTGAACCGACATCAACTTTTCTATTTTATATTAGTTTATAAAAAGATTGATTCTCGTATTTGAGGTATTCCGATATTGAGCATTATACCGATTAGATCCGTAGATTTTACTTGTACGTATCTCGCTAGTCACTTTCTAACTGCCAGTACGGCTAGGTTATTTCTGTGGGAAGTATAAGCTGCTTATTCCCCTGTCTGCCGGTTGGCCATAAAGATCTGGATGCATGTAATAGCCCCGTTCTTTAGCCGTTTTATCTTGTTCAACATGAACTCTATGCGCGCTAGCCCAAGGATCCCTACGAACACCTATAACCTGTCAAGAGACTTTCATAGCTGAAGTACCGCCGGCGATCCTAAAACTGCTATGATTATGGCTGTCATTGTTATCATTATTGTCAACAGTATCAATGTTATCTGTACTCGATTCATTTATTTCCTTTGAAATGTAGAGATTGATTTCGATTAAATCAATACAAATGCAATAGTTGGCTGCCTATAATTATTTTTGTGCAATTTGTAGTTAATCTATATTTATACTGAACTATGGCCAAATTGATGGTAGAAATGATTTTCTAGAATAAATTAACTGCTCGAACAAAT
>JBQCDO010000022.1:0-30596 GCA_051961195.1 Nitrososphaeraceae archaeon
TCTAGACTACGCATATTAATCGTCATTAGGTTTGCAATATCGCCAAGCAAATTATTACCTCAAATTATTAGCACAGATCAATAGCATATCTTTATTATCTAATGCTACCATATAACTATGAAGATTATAATATGTTTTTTAGAAGCCGTTCCCAGAACGAGACTAAGAAATCTCAGACTGACAACGAATCCTCTGATAAGAACAAAGAAGCTTTTAGACTAGGTTCTTCAATTGCCAAATTGATAACATCATCTTGGAATTCTCAAGAAAACCCAGGAAAAGTCTATATTTTTAACCGACGAGTGCATCATGGTGGAATTGGAGCATTATTGGGTTTATCAAATCTTTTCAGCAAATCACAACCGATACCTTCTGGAATTTTATCAGGATTAGGTGAAGGTCTGGCTAAGGATGATTATGCTGATCGAGACTCTTGGTTCACCTTCGATAAAAAGCCCGAGAGCAGTGTTCATGTTGATGATAGTTCAGTACCACAAACAACAACAACAACAACACCTTCCGTTTCATCAACTACTACCAACTCATCAAACATAGATTACAATACTACTAATGAAATGCATCAAGAGACTAAATCGCCAACTATTGAGAAAACAAAGGAATCCTCGTAGTCAATCACTAAAATGAGGAAGGCCTCTACGATGGACATGTGTCATAGAACTTAACATTAGATATAATGATTCGCAGTATAAAACGCATATAGTGGTTGAGTATAATGATAATGCTAAGGATTTGGGAAGACTGAGTGATTAGGTTAATAAATTTGGTGCTCTAGATAACGTAGATAAAAGTGACATTCGCTCAGGCTAATGCTAAAATTCAGGATTTGCCATCGAAAACACAATAATTTAATAACATGTGACTCCTAAAATAGCTTCCCATACAACAGACCTGTAGATGAAAACAGTGAAGATCTTAAACCTGGTTTCAATCTCTACTTACTAGATGCAAAGACCGTTAAAGTCTCAAAATATGTATGTATGCCAACTATACAATAAAGGATTTGATATACATGGGCAAAAAAACTATACTGAAGAAAATAGGATATTAAATACTTGTAAGTGAATATGCTGCATTAGGTGCCCTCGCACTTATTCTTCCTCATTATAGAGAAAAGGAAACTAAATAATATTCCAATTTGAATGTCAAAATATTGTAATTAGAAGTACCTGATCATGATGGTGTTTATGCACTTGGTGATTGTGCATCTATAACCGATCCCATTACCGGAAAGCCTTATCCTCCTACGGCTCAGCATGCAATAAGACAAGGAAAAGTAGCTGCAAAAAATATCATTTTTGCAATCAAGGAAAAACTAAGAAAACAAAATTGATTAAAAAGAAAGGATGATGGCAGAATTAGGAAAAGGACAGGCGCATTCGGAGTACTTTAAACAAATTCATTCAACCACTATATTAGCAGAAGTAAGTCGCCTGATTGATCCCGAAACCTTGAAATTGAGACAGAGGTAATCGTCACGGATTGGCTGTGAAATAACAAATTGGTGATAACTATTTGTAATACGAGGTATTCTCTGAGTTATCTTTAAAAATATAGGATAAAAGCATCTACCAATCAAATGTTAGCCTGTTTTGCAGCCAGAAGCAGCAAAATCTAATGATAGTAGATGATTCATTTATATTATTGTCCCCAGTGGTTTAGACTATCAAGAAATTCTTGGCCGTAACGACGCGCAATTTCCTGTTCTACTTCCCATGTAACTTTACCAGTCTGAAGAGTATCAGCAATTTTCTTAAAGTATTTTTCTAATCCTGCTGGTGAAATAACAAGCACTTTTCCGCCGCTTGGACCTGACTGGTAATTGTGCGGAACACCTTTTGGAATGAACACAAAATCACCAGCTTGGGAATGATAAATCATTTCGCCACATCGTATTATATACTCTCCTTCCATCACATAATAGGCTTCAGATGCATTAGGATGAATATGAAATGCAGGACCTATATTCGGCGGATGTACCATTTCAATTAATGAATACATTCCTTCAGAATTTTCCTCAGAGACCTTGACAACCATTTTTGTACCGCGAAAGTTAATCTGCGAACCCTCCTCTTTACTTAGTGCAAACCCCTCCATCAAAGTAATAATTCATCAATCGTCTAATATTCATATAGACGGATGGAAAAACCGATAACAATAATTAATCTAAGATTACTGGTTAAACCACAGTTATTCTCATTCCAATTCTCATTACCCTAATTCTACAAAATCTACAAAAAATGAGAGTAATAGTAGCGTTGATAGCTTTCGCATCTACTACGTTATGCGAAATTATATCTGAATATAGCATCTTATTTATCAAAGGAACGGTCTATTCAACTCATTATTGAACTAATCCTCATTGTGGACAGACACCACTTAACATAAACTCGGCTCTGAGATCGAGACGCAAGACACGAATACGATTTTGATATTTTCTGACGACCTCCATAAACCCCTACGTTATTTGCTTAATTCAATACTCTGTCTGTCTGTATTTATTAATGTAATTCTCTAAATACTGGAAGGCTATTTAGTCATTGCAAAGCATCTTTTTGTCTTGCCAAGATATTGAATATCGTATATTCTGAGATATTATTATTACAGAATATTAATGTCCTAATACTTTAGAATTGCAATTGATTTTGATTTTGATATCGATCAAACAAGAGGTTTATCTATTATTGTTGCATCACCTATTTGCATTTGCTGCCCACTCACTATCCTATTCAATATTTCTTTAGCAGATGATTTATGCAGATATTCATTATTGTTTCCACATCTGTATGAAAAAGTACATCTAGGACAACCACTTTCACTTATACATGGGCAACCGGATAAAATATCTAATGCTCGTGCAATCGCTTTATCAAACTTCTCATATAGAGCTCTACTGGCGCCATTACCGCCCACGCTACCATCATATATAAATATCAAACCTGTGGAGCCAAGTGATATTCCACCCAAATCCTGAGAAGCTCCTCCTGTTATCATTGAGCTTCCTTCGATTATGACATGTTCTGAGGCATGGTAACCACTCATTTCTACATATTGCTCATCAAGTGCAGATTTCGCTATGGCGTCAGGCAAAGGTGCCTTAAAGACCAATCCTTTAGTTATAAACTCAAATTCTATGGGATTTTCAAGCATAATTTTTGTACCCTGTAATGCTTCTTTCCCAACTTCTATGTTTGAATAGCCGATTACTTTCTTTTGTATCCTTAAGGAGCAATATAGAACTTCCAGACCGAACGTGGTTTTTTGATCGTGAATTTCCAGAATAGTGGGAAACTCATTAACAATTGCCTTTGTATAGTATGGATAGTCATAGGGAATAGATTTCAGATCCGCGTAAGGCACTGGTAGTTGTTCCCGTAGTCGAATTTTACTATCTTGATTATTATCACTAAAATATAGTTTTTGAACAAGATACCTTCTTCCAGCCAAAAAATATATGGCATGATCATGGAGTTCTTCTATTGCTTGAGGCATTTGACGTTCGCCTATTAATTTTCCACTGTAGGTTATTCCCACCTTGGATCCAATCCCCCTAATACTAAATTCTCTAAGGACCTCCATAGCTTTTTTATAATTAGGTACGAATTTGCCATTTGACAACTCGATGAGATCCTTTGAGATAAGCTTGTGAAGTATAGATATAATTGAAGGCGACTCCGACATAGATATCGGCTTGTCGCATGCCATTGCAAGAACTTGATACTCCATTACAAATGGGTTACCGGGATCAGTATACGCAAATTCTTGATCCTGTAAATAATCATCAGGATGTAGTTTGTAATATTGGCTTATTGGGTCGTTACCTAAAGCAAGAAAAGCATACCCATCTTGGCCACTTCTTGCGGCTCTTCCCAATCTTTGAATCAGCCTGTTAACAGGCACAATATCTGAAATTACTACGTCTATATCCCCAATATCTATACCTAGTTCCAACGTTGGAGTAGCAGAGATAGCCATTAATTTACCAGTCTTAAAAGATTCTTCGACAGACTTTCTCACCACAGTTAGCAACCCAGCTCTATGTACTTTTATCGGGATACCTTGCTTTGATGAATAAAAAGCCAAGAGTTCAGAAGACAAATGCGATTTGCTAAAGGCAATTGTTTTGTGTTTTCTCGCAGTGGTCTGCTTAAGTAATTCTATTATTAATGACCTTTGTGAATGTAACGACGGGAACATGATGGCGAAGTTTATTTTACCTTTCCTACCAACGCCCTGTATCATTTCCATTTTTCTATCAAACAGTTGTTTGCAGAATTCTTTAGGATTTGACAGAGTGGCAGAAGCAGCAATTATCTGGAGTTTTTCCACGTTTCTTGATGATCTAATCAGTCTTTGCAGTCTTTTTATCACATGATGAATATTTGCTCCAAATATGCCAGTATAGACATGGACCTCATCAACGACTAGGAATTTCGTAGTTTTAATCAGACGTGAAAATCTCGTCCTGTTAATCAGATGATAATGAATTACATCAAAATTCGTGATAATGATTTCCGGAACTGAATTATTAATTATTGACTCTCTTTCGTCCATTGTAGTATCTCCATCAAATATGTTCACGTTTATTCCCAAATTTGCTGCGATTTGAGTTATTTTTGGCAATTGATCTCGTGCCAATGCTTTAGTCGGATATACGAAAACAGCAAACACCTTTCCCTTTTCTTTAAAGCCTTTATACCTCAACGAGGAAAGATGTAGAATTTCCTCAGAGATTTTTTGTATTATTGGAATACAAAAGGCTTCAGTTTTGCCAGAAGCAGTAGGAGCGACAATTATAATGTCGTTTCCCTTTAAAATTTGCTCAAATGACTCTTCTTGAAATTTGTAAAGCCTCGCGATATTTTTCGCATGTAATGCATCAATAATTCCTTCATCTAGAGGTAAAAGTCCAAGATCGCCACCTGTTTCGGGTGCAGATTCTTGAAAGACCCGGAAATCAACAACATAATCCTTTTTAGAATGTAGTATTGCCTTGAGTAGGCCATTTTCCATCAAGTTATTATCTGCTAGCAAAGATTCTATTTCAGATCTTGGACGTAAGAATTTTTCTCGATTTGACAAAGATTCTAAATCTTGTAATTTAGAGATCTGTCCGTTGTCATACATATCCAAGAATTCTAAATATGCTTCATCGTGATCGTCAATTGCTTTAACAACACCATAAACACTGCATTTCCCACAGGCAAATATTAATCCTCCATTATAGATTTTACTGACATCAACAGAGTTCAATGAATTACAATTTGGACATCTGTAGGTAGACAATAACCTTCAAGGCGTCATACCATGATATATCCCTTAGGTGAGGCTAAATGAACATAGATAAATATTTGAATAATATGATGGCTATCTCAATAACGTATAATGGTAAAGATCACCAGACAATCAACTCGTTAAGTGCTATTGTTTCTAATTATTACAATCAGAATAATGCTTTTATGATAAAGATGTACATCTCAAGGGAGAACAAAGAGAAGATGACAATCTCAAAGCTAGATTAATTGACCTTATTCAATAGTGCTAGATCTTTATTATTCGATTCTACTGCCTTCTCAATACAACTAGTTACGTTCTCTGAATTGAGGTTTTCTGATAAGGATCTGCATTTGCCTATTTTAGCATCATCATTTCTAAAGCTCTTGGCCAATAATCTGGCTTCTTGTGCTAATTGAGATTCGTGGCCCGATTTTGCATTTAGACCTTGTACTTGTACCACAAAGGCTAGGGTCAATGCCGCAGTTATGAATCCTATGATTTTAGCATTATTCTTCATTTGTTTCTTCATCTATCTACTAAAATATCTGAACACAGACGTCTTGTTCACTAGGCTTGATCTCTTCTTATTTTGCCCCGGATGCTTACAATTTGATAAGTTTGACACATCTTATATCATGCTCTACTCCTTTTTGTGAGTTATCTAGAAATCTAACTATTGCGTAATTAGAGCCTCGATTTTCTTGCGTTCGACGTAAATCGGCTAATATTACTTCAGCAGTCTGAATTCGCACCAATGTGATTATAATTTTTTATGTTCAAGAGACATAGCATCTAAAAGTATTATATTTTCTATATAGCTTCCTCTTATAGTATCAACTCTCATAAGAACAGTCGGACTTTTTGTGGGGCTAAATAACGCCGTTCTATTGCTATGTGCGTAAGAGCGAACATTTAGGCCATTATGATTGAATTAATAAACTATTGTATCCTCACGAAATTTGAATGTAACACGTGAAAATGATTCCGTCCTAGCTAGATTCTAACTGTGATATACGTACAAATAGTAACGTTGCAGATTTTTGAACTAAATTACGATAATTATTAGATAGTATACCTTTTGAACTGATAATAATCACATTGTCAAGTCTAAATCTTCGCCAAAAATAGAGTCGAATCGAAGTATTACAAGACTAGACTCATTACCTGAGATACGTCTGCAGATAAATAATGCTAAAATCTTCGATTATTTCCCTGAAAATAATTGAATACTAATGGATGACAAAGATAGTCTGTCTGACCAAATAAATCATTTAAATATGTATATTCGCCTAGTCTATCTAAAATATGGTTTGAAGAAACCCAAAAACGATATTGCTATTAGTTATTATACGCTTGATCTACTTACTTATGCGGGTGTTTACTCATACATTTATCGTAAATTGCCATATAGACAAAGTCTGGAGTTTTTACACTGAAGTCAAACACTTAAAGCTAATAACTCCTTTAGAAGTGGATATCCAAATAATTAATACAACTAGCCAAAACATCGTTGAAGGACAGGAGATATGGCTCAGTGGAAAAATAATTGCTGAAAAAAGGTCAAGATGGCATTCGAAGATTACCTTATTCAAACCTTATGAATACATAGATGAGATGTTGGAAGGTCCATTCAAAAGGTGGAAACATAGGCATATCTTTTATAATCATGATGGAAAACAAACTACGATATTAGATGAAATTGAATTTGAATTGCCATATGGTATATTTGGGAGGTTTTTCGAAGGCTATGCAAACAAGCATCTACAAACCATTTTTGAACACCGAAAAATAGCTACAATAGCAGCTTTAGAGAATAATATTTCTACCCCGTAACTAGCATAAGAATAAAATAAGAACTTTTCATCAATCTTCTATCTATATATGTTAATGATTCGTTAATTTGAAATCAATATCTTGAGCTAACAGGTCCTATTACTATCCATTTCATCAACTGAGAAATTATCACCAACTATCAATACGAAGTTATTTGAAATAATCATCTGAATGCATGATCCTTTGTTAAATAACTAGTTAACGATGATATGCGAGAAAAGAAAGATATCCAGACTGATAGAGAATGAAAGTTTATGCCTGTATATAGTACTCGACGCCTTCTATGTCGATACTTAATATTGCAAAAATCTGGTGTTAGTTAGTTATTTATCCCAATAGACTATTTACCCGATCTGAAAGGATTTGGATTATGAAGCCCATTAATCAGCCAGACAAATCTAAGATTTATGCGAACTTGTAATTGGAGTTGCTAGTGCGGTCGTACTTATTCACGCCATTGCGGAGAGCTATACCTCTCCAATTATGATCGATATGGCGAGATAATACGATACCTTTCTTAGAATCAGATAACTTAAAATGAATTTAAATTACGTTTCAGCCGAATCCCGGAAAGCCTTTTCATCTATGATAATCGGACTACTAATGTACACTATTAATATACGTGGACGTAGATATAGGGTAGGAAGACTGTGCCAATAACAGTTGAATTTGTAGAAAGTATTTAAGTATTTCAGATGGTAACGTACTGGCGTAGATGCCTTTTTTATTAGCGTAGCTGATGACGTAAATTGGACTGTCATGGGAACACATCCACTGGCTGGAGTTTATAATAACAAAGTCGACTTCTTGAAGATTTTTTGAACGCTTGACTAGAGTTCTAAAGGGAGGAGTATACTTCAAGTTACTCAAATCTTTGTTTCAGAGGATATTGCTGTAGTAGAAATGACTTCGACTTCCACTACACTCAAAGGGGAAACCATGGCAGAATACTTACTGCTGGATACTCGGACTCCCCAATGGTATTGTCAATGAGGTTCGAGCTCATGTAGACTCGTACCTTGTTCAACAGGTAATCGAAGAGAATGAGTAAGGCACAGTCAGCTCAACTCAAGTCTAGATATGGACTAGTTTAGATGTTGTTAATTGATTTGGAAGGAAATGAGACTGGCAGGCAGAACAATTTCAGAATAGTGATCATTTTTCAAAATCTAATCGCAAAATAATCGCCAATGATATCACTCGTCATAAGTATTTTGACATCAGTTTGGGAAAATTCAAACTGTCAAAAAGAGATAGGATTTATAAAACAATCAATGTATATTAATCTCAAGGCAACAGGGCTCGACGAATTCACCTACAATTTCCAAGTATGACAATTCCTTCTAACCATAAACCACGTACAATTGAGCATAGAGGCACGAGTACTAAATCTCTCTTTCATAAGATATTCAGGACCTTTTTAGATTCATTTGTTAGCCTAAAAACAATATAACATTAGGTTCTATGCAGAATTATGAATAAAGATGCCAATTACTGGATTGATAAACTTAAACTTCAAGAACATCCTGAAGGGGGATACTTTATTGAAACGTACAAATCTCAAAGGATAGTAAATTTTGACGATTATGACGGAGATCGTTGCATATGCACAGCAATCTATTATTTACTACCGGGAAATCAATTTTCCTCATTCCATAGAATGAAATCAGATGAAATATGGCATTTTTATACTGGCAGCAGTCTAACATTATACATTATTCATAGAAATGGCTCCCTAGACGAAATTAGACTGGGACAAAATATTGACAATAATGAGGTATTTCAAAAGGTTATAGAATCCGGTAGTTGGTTCGCATCATTTGTAAATGATCCTTCTTCTTATTCTCTAATTGGATGTACCGTATCTCCAGGATTTAATTATCACGATTGGGAGTTGGCAGATATAACCAATCTTGTGCATACCTATCCTCAACACAGATCGATTATAGAAAGATTCAAATAAGCATCTTGGGTTCCAGGCATTTTCATAGTATATGAATTTTCTTGTAGCATAAATGAAATATGATTTGAAATAAATTTATAATGATTTGTTCTGCATTCGAAACTCGTCCAATTCTCTATAACCTATTTACTAATTCTTTGAGAATACCAACTTATGTGGGTAAAGTATTGGCTTAGCCATTGTCTGCAAAATTTAGAGTTGCCAATTAAGCAGTACAAGTTTCACAATCTTTATCCAAATGATTAATGTTTTGGCAGTCTCTACAATAGTTGCAATACTACAAAAGCCGACTTTTGTTCCTTTTATCGCGATAACAGCTGTATGCGCTCATTCGTTTATGCCTGAGCTTCCTCTTGCCTTCCGATGAACTGTGCTCATAAATTTTGAAATGCGGTGAACCGCCAATTGACATACTATTTGAGCAATTAGTGGTAATACCTCATGCTATACCGTTCATAAATTAAGATGTTAAGATGTTAAAATCCTGTGGTGTTTAATTATCTGTCTCTAGTTACTTAATACTAGAAAATGACCGTAATAAGACTCATCAGTATTCAACAATCCTTAAAATCTAAATTTAAGAGAAAGGTTTAAGAATCTTCTACAAGACTTACGATTATGCGTATAAAATTAAAGCTAATTATAATGTTTTCAATAGTTATTATCGCTGCGGTTGTATCTACTTCATATATATCTTTCAAATCTCTTGAATCAGCAATAATAGAATCTCAACTTCGACAAATGGGTCATGAAGTAGAAATCAAAGCGAATTTAATTGATAATCTTAATTCCAGAGCTTCAGAGGATTTGTTATTTGCGGTCAAAAATCCGGTATTTGTAAAATATTTTGAATTACCTGATACTAGGGCGGGAAATATATACAAAGATGGTGTACTACAATTTACAGCACAACAGAGAATCCTCAAGAACGAACTTGACCAGTGGATTTATGACTTTCAGAACAAGTTCTCTGTAGACGAGACATGTTTAGTAGATAGGACAGGGCAAGAGCACACTAGATTGGTTATGAAGTCAATCGCACCCTTTAGTAGTCTCTCATCTAAAGAAGCAGCTACGCCATTCTTTAAACCGTCATTTCAGAAAAATATTAATGAGGTATATTCGCAGTATCCTTATGTCTCACCTGATACTAAAAGATGGGTCTTTGCATACACTACTCCAATAGTGCTTAACGACGGTTCAAAACCTGCGTTTTATCATTTTGAAATGCCTCTAAAATCTTTTCAGGATATGACCAGAGTCGATCAAGGTAGGGCTTTTGTGATTGATCCTAGAGGATACTTGGTAGCTGACTCAGGTCATGTTTACAACCAAAGTCTAAATTCAGCACCTTTTGGCCAGTCTCCAAAAGACTTTTTTCCTTCGATAAGTACTATTTCAGCATCTTCTGAATTTAATAAAGACATCAGAAATATTTTAGCTAGTGATAATAGTACAAATACTGGTCATGTAACGTATTCTGCAAATGGAGAATTGCATTATATTGTCTACAAACGATTACCTATGTTCGGTTGGATTTTAGCTTACGAAAAACCATATTCATTAATGATGTCTGATAACTATAACTTGCAAAATCTTGCAGTCACTCTATTGGTAATATCTCTTGGTGTAATTGCTGGTGGATTAATAGCAGTATATATACTATCAAATAGAATTACTCGCCCCATCATAGACTTTGCAAGGAAATGTAGAAACCAAGATGTAAGTGACTTACAAAGAATAAATCCTACAGGCAAGGACAAGGAAATCAACCAGGTTATAGATGCATTTAACGAAATGATAGAAAGAGTAAATGCTGTTGAAAAACAAAAAGACGAATTTGCTTCGATGGTTACACATGAATTAAAATCTCCCCTTACTCCTATTATTGGATGGTGTCAGACTCTAAAGAATCCAAAATTGATAGGACAGTTAAATAGCAAACAACTTAATGCAGTAGATGTAATTCAAAGGAATGCAAAAAGACTACTTCAGTTAGTTGGAGATATTTTAGATGTGCAAAAACTTGATCTTAATAGAATGAAGTTTGATAGTCAACCTATAGATGTCGATGATCTACTAAACTACATGTATAATAACCTTCAAAGTGTAATGGCTCAAAAGAATATTAGACAAATAAACTCTACAAAAGAGCAACTTACTGTCAGATCAGATAGAAATAGAATAGAACAAGTTTTAAATAATCTTATTCTTAACGCAGTCGATTTTGTTCCTTCTGAAGGTGGTGAAATTGAATATGGTGCTCAAAGTAAAGGTGATGAAGTACTCTTCTATGTAAAGGATAACGGAACAGGAATATCACCTGAAAAACAAAAGAATCTTTTCCATAAATTTTACCAGATCGACACTTCAGTGACTAGGAAACATGGCGGATCAGGCTTGGGCTTAGCAATCTCAAAAGGGATCATTGAATCATTAGGAGGTAAGATATGGATTGAAAGCGAATTAGGAAAGGGAGCAAGCTTTTATTTCACCATTCCAAATGACAGAACTAATACAGCAATGAGCGAAAAAGTAATGAGCGAAAAAGTAATGAGCGAAAAAGTAATGGATGTCAAAGAAGAAGCTAAATGAAAATACTGGGAATAGACGATAACACAGACATCAATGAACTGCTTGACACAGTCTTAAATGGAAGTGGTCATGAATTTATCTATGTAAAGAATGGAACTGAAGGGCTAAAATTCATTCGAGAAAAAAAATTCGATATTGTACTGCTAGACTTAGCTATGCCTGAATTCAGTGGATTTGATGTAATTAATTCGCTTCTGAAGGAGGGACTTTTAACTAAACAAAAAATTATACTATTTACTGCTTCATCAGTATTAGATTCAGAAATAGAAGAACTTATTAAAAAAGGAGTTCATTCTTGTATAAGAAAACCTGTGGATCTGGATTTTCTTTTAGAGAAACTTGAGCAGTTGCAAGTTTAATATGATATCGAAAGTTTTATAATGTGATTTTATTGACCTTCACTACCAATTCAACACCATCGTATAATCAAATACTGAGTGGGATAATAGTGATTGTATTAAGTATTGCTATGGTGTTTCTTGTACAATCGTTATATTTTGCTAGTCAAGCTTTGGCTACGTCGTCTAATGCTAACAATGACTGTCCAATATTTTCTATTAAATATGGATGCGATCTATCTGCTTGGTCTCACCTGATTATTGATGGTTTAATAGCCGCTTTCTTGGGTGTATTTTTTCATCATCTAGCACACAAACAGAGTCTAAAATTAAAAATAATAGTTGAAGAACATGATGCCATGAGAAAAAGGAGAAAAGAATTTGCAATTCAGTCATTGAAGAATCACTTTACTACGTTACTATTTTCAATGTCGTTGGTAAATAGGCTAGAACCTATGTATGCCAGCGATACAAAAAATCGTGATAATATAAAAGATCAAATTAATAGAAACTATGAAATAATCTCTCGTGTAGTAAATGACATTAAAAATGTAATGTTTTTCTTAAATGACGTTCTAGAGCCTCAAATTATCACTGATGTCAATCAGCTTTGCCAAACTATTAACCAAGGTTATGTGAAAGATGAAAATAAGCAATCAAAATTAACTGACTATACTGAAACAAAGAACAAAATTAATAGCCTATGTAGAACATTTGATGAAGTACATCCTGCCATAGTACCTATCCAAGGATTGTTCAAACGTACTTCTCCCGATTCACCGTCTAATACTCGCTCACTAAAGAAACTGATCTATCAGGAGATAGTCCTATATTATAGGCACATTTTTAAACGGGTGTATTCTAGCAAATAAATATAAGATCCCTTGCGTAATTAGCCCTTATGATCTATTAATGCTACCTATTTTGACTGTATTCCTAAATTGAAAATCCTGTTAGACTGCATCACTCTGATGTTCAGGAAACCGGACACATTATCAGATATGTTATTGTACCTTCTTAAACTATTTCTGAATCTACACATTATTCCAAACTTCTTGGTCTTACATATGGTGTGTTCCACTATGATCAAGTCTTGAGTGATTCTCGTTGTATTTCATATCGTCATTTGAAAGCAAAGTATTCTTTTTCTTCTTGATATGATTACAAAGTTTACTGTGGAAAAGTTTTTTTCAATACCGGATAACCAAGATCGACTATATTGTCAACTTGTGATGGAGCTATAGGATGATTATTTGTAAATTCGCTTAATAACCTGTCTAGCTACAGCACCGTTATATATTGTAATCAAATTCGTGTAATCGAGACTGCCGCAAAATCGACCTAGTAGAACAAATGTATTTTTTTGATCGATATGAAGATGGAGATCAGTATATGGCCGAAGCGAAGATTATAAAAGTAACGGACATCTATTAAGGGTAGAATACATTGAATACCAATCTAAGACGAAGAAATTCTTTGATAAGAAAGGTTGGAAGAAAATGCGCAAAATGCAAGCTCGAATTCGGAACAGAATATTCAGATCTGACTTTGGATCATGTAATTCCAAAGGAAATGGATCCTTATTCTAGAGAGTACCAACTTTTATGTAAACCATGTCATAGCCTCAAGAATCTATTTCGAAACTTTTGTCGAGCCAAATTCGGTGGCAAAAAGTACTGGTTATTATTTAGCAGTTCATAATTACTTGGATATATTACATGTATTAGCAAATTTTCTTATTATAGATTTGGTCTTTATTAATAAATCTATAAATTATGTTTTTAAAGAAGCTTAGCAATTATTTTGCAATCATTCATATTTTCTAAATATGATATCTTTTTATAAACTAGGCAACTCTGCTAATTCTTTCTAACTTTATCATACACTTATAACTTCTAGACAAAGCTCGATAAGAGTATGCTTAGATTCAAGATTATTATGTCTAATTCCTATGAATTGGTAAATAATCCATTGGCGATCAGTCCTTGTATTACTGTTCAAGATATGTGAAAGTTTTGCGTATAATCTCGAATTTCTACATATTCAAAAGCAGTAATATATCTATCAGCAGGTTGTTTGATGAATGAAAACAGCTAAAATAAATTCAAGATCAACAGCAAATCTTAGAAGTTCTAGAATAGCTAAACGCATTATGGCATTATCTATTTTTCTACTTATAGTCTCATCTACAGCCTTGGTCTCTTCACTTGCATACCACAACTTTGCATATGCACAAGCAGCATCGACACAAAAGAAGATGTTAAGGATAGGATATTTTCCGAATGTTAATCATGCTCAAGCAATAATAGGATTTCAAACGGGGTACTTTGAAAAACAATTTGGAGATAACGTTGATGTTCAAACAATTACATTTAATGCTGGCCCATCAGCTATAGAAGCTCTTCTGGCAAAGCGGATAGATGCCACATACGTTGGTTCCAATCCTGCAATCAATGGTTATATAGCATCCGGAGGGAAGGATTTAAGAATCATATCTGGAGCGGCCAGTGGTGGAGCTGTATTTGTTATTCGAAATGATTCAGGCATCCATTCTCCTAGAGATTTTGCAGGCAAGAAATTTGCCTCACCTCAGCTCGGTAATACACAAGACGTGGCATTGAGAAAGTATCTTTTAGATCATGGATATAAAACAACGGAAAATGGTGGGAATGTAACAGTTGTTCCAGTATCAAATGCAGATACTCTGATCTTATTCCAGAAGAAACAGCTCGATGGAGCTTGGGTACCAGAACCATGGGGAGACAGATTGGTAAAGGAAGGTGGCGGAAAGATATTACTAGATGAAAGGGACTTGTGGCCTCAAGGCAAGTTTGTAACTAATAATATAGTTGCAAGAACAGACTATCTCAAAAGTAACCCTGACGTTATAAAGAAACTGTTAGCGGCTAATGTAAATGAAACTTTATGGATTAATAGTCATAAAGAAGAAGCTGCAAAATTATTAAATGAAGGGATCAAGAAGATTACAGGAAAAGCTATACCAGAAGATGAGTTGAAGGCAAGTCTATCTAGGATAGACTTTACTTACGATCCTCTAAAGTTAGCATTATTACAATCTGCAAATAACGCATTTGATGTAGGATATCTTGGTAAACAACGTCCTGATTTATCTGGGATATTTGATACAAAGATACTCGATGCAGTTCTGAAAGAGAAAGGATTGCAGCCGTTAGAACAACCAGCAAATGCAACAGGAGCTAGCTTTGGGGCAGTACAATAAAAGGCTCCTTTTTTCTGGCTATTAAACTAAGACTAATAATTTTTTCTTTAAAATTGATATCCTATAAAAACTCTTGCATTATTTTTGCTGTAACTCGGCTTTATTGAATATGGATTAGGTATAAATAAAATCTACATTGCAAGCAAGATGATGATATATACTCGCGCGCCATCAAGGCAGGGACAATTCTAGGTTAAGATACTAGTCTGCATAAGGGTTTTAAAGAAAGAAAAGTAACTTATTTTAGGTTATATTCATCTATGATTTAATTCTTCATTCTCATCTTATTACATTATTATGAAACTCGAATATGAAATTCATATTCTTAAATCTTTAATAAAATTATGATGTCAAATTTCTAGTCATAAAATATTGAGTACTCTAAGTTCAGGTAAAAAGAGAGATGTAAATCATATTCGAATAGCTCCGTCAGCCGCGTTACTGTCGTTGTCAGTGGTTTTATGCAGTTCTATTTTTGCGCAATTGTATTTGCTACCCTACAACCCTCTCAGTGGAATCGTGCAAGACAATAAAGCTTATGCAGAAAAAGAATTTAAAATGAAGATCAGTGTAGATCAAGATCCAATACAAACAGGCGATACACAAAAGATCACAGTAACCGTAAGAGATGCAAATACCAATGATAAGATCAGTGATGCATTTGTAAAGCTTGCGATAGATCCACCCTCTGGTAAAGTGGCTACTGGTTCTTCGCATACAGATGATAATGGACAAACAACTTTTAACATCCGGATTAGTTCGGATGCAGATACTGGTACCTTCAATGTAGCAGCAAGAGCTTCTGCAAACGGTTATGCTTCAAAGACTGTCACTGCACCATTTGAAGTGATTAGTAGCGACAATAACAATAACAATGATAATAACAATCAAGATAGTGGAGCTCACAACAATAACGACCATAACGGTCATAACCACAATGGAGCTAACAATAACAAGAACAACAACAATAACGACCAAGTCCAAGTAATTTCACAATCTAATGTATGTGGAAATGGCAAGTTGGCCAACGACGTAAAATGTCAGAATATTGGAAATCAAATACAAAGTGGGGGACATAATAAAGACGGAAGTAAGCATGGTCAAAGCCAATCTATTGCACAGGCCAATGTATGTGGAAACGGAAAGGGAGCATCTGACGTTAACTGCCAAAACTTGGCTAATCAAGTACAGGGAGATGGTAATGCAGTTAACGTAATTGGAGTTCAATCAGGTGGTGGAGGCGGCAATGATGATAGTCATAATGACGGTAGTGATAATGGTGGAAATGCTGGACAGACAGGACAGTTGGGTGTACGTCAAAGTGGAACTAGTGGCAATGGAGATGGCAGCGGCGGCAGTGGCAGCAACAACAACAATGGACATGGACATCATGGTCAAAGCCAATCTATTGCACAGGCCAATGTATGTGGAAACGGAAAGGGAGCATCTGACGTTAACTGCCAAAACTTGGCTAATCAAGTACAGGGAGATGGTAATGCAGTTAACATAATTGGAGTTCAACCAGGTGATGATAACAAGGACAATGCTGAACAGCCTTCATCTAATGACCAAAATGATACCGGGTTCGTTAAGACTGGTCATGACAGTTCTAATAATAATAATGACAATAATGCCGCTGGTTCCGATTCTGGAGTAAATGACAATGCATTTTCAGATGCATGCAATCAAGCAGTTAACAGGCACATCGCAGCTGGTGGCCTACATGGCGAGATGGCTAAGCAAATGCAAGGTCAGCTATGCGGATAAAATGTAATGTGGCAGCAGCATAAATTATACTCAAGGTTATGACGATGTTAGCGCTAGCAAGATAATAATATCTTTGTCTCAAGCGTTTGATGACTTGACCTTGGATTTGCCTCCACTATTTATTTGGATCTTAGCCATCTTGGTGGATAAATTCTCAATTCCAATGTTTTTACGACAGATTTTTCTGCATCTTGAGCAAAAAATAGAATTGCCTTATGATCTATGAATGTAGAATTTTGTTTTCCTACGCGTTGCGTCGATATATACCATTATTAGCTATTCTGTAGGTCGTCAAACCAAGCTATAATACGACGATCAGCGCTGCACAGCGTAGCACTCTTGACATATGGCTTCCAGTTTTTCTTTTTCTTTTTCTTTTTTCTTTTTAAAGACAAAATTATAAAAGAACATTGAGTATGAATAGTCAGCATACATGGATCTGTGTGATATGCGGAGCCGGCTTCACAAGAAAGTCCTCCGCTAACAGACATAACCAAAATCTACATACCGGGAACGGCACGATAGTTCGACCACTTGAGTATATAATTGGCAGGCTAAATGGTAGATTCCCCGAACCGAAGGACACATTATTATTTAGAAAAAACAACAACAATACCAGAATCCAGAATAATGATCTAAATCCTCTAATGTATACTCACGAAATTTACAATAATACCAATAGTTATAGCAATATCGATAATAATCATGATAAACATGAGAAACAGGCATCATATTCTGAAGGACCAGATTGGACTTCCGTAAAATCACAACGACCACCGTGTTATCAAGCCGTGAATGATAATCAATCTATTAGCTTGATTGAACGTCTGAGAAAAATGTCAAAACTTGAGAAATTTACTGAATTTCAAAAAATCGTAAACAAATATTATAGCCCTCTCGATGCACAAAAAATGTTGAACGTCGCCACTGTCTTCATATTTAATCTCGGAGATGAATCGTTTCTTGATGACCAGCTTAAGTTGTTAGCATCATAATCCTAAAAATTTCTGCAAATCGTGCCTTTGGTATGCGTCTTACATACATCACATATCCAATATGGCAAACCCTGACTTTGCTGATATACTTATCATGCCCACTATATTTGAATCAGAGCATAGACTTCCTGCCACTGTCACCATACGAAAATTACACCTTTAGCTCTTCAAATAAATCTGGGGTAACACTAGCATTCAATAAATACCTATAGCATGTGCATATAAACCGAATTTTTATGGTGGCGCTCACTATCGCTGATAGCCGAGTTATAATTAAGGCATGAATATATATCTGCCTCCAATGATATGAACTGTGCCAGAATAGTAAAATGCCTACCAAACAATTTCTCAATTTGTGTTACTTTGCATGCTCTAGTAATTTCAGTACGTACATATTTGAGTTTTAATGCTCGACGATTTAGTCAAGGGTAGAGTAGATGATAAAAAGCCTAGGAAAGAAGGCCTAACTTACGTTATAGACAAGTTAAATGGGACCTATTCAGATAATTTCGAAATCCTGTCTCCTATGATAGATGTTGTAAAAATTTACGGGATTATGCCCTTACTAATGCCTGAATCCCTGTTACAAAAGAGAATAAAATTCTACCACGATTATAATGTCCGAGTTTCAACAGGGAGCACGATCACAGAATATGCAATTATCGAAAATTCTCTAGATAGATTTGTTACAGAATCAGCCAAAAACGGGTTTGATATAATAGAAATTGGTGAAAATAATATTGATTTGGATACCGAACAAAGAGAGAAAATACGTGACTTAATTTTATCCAAAGATCTTGGATATCATTGGATAGTGGGCAGGAAAGATCCACGACATCAATTAGGAGTTAATAGGACATTGGAAAAGATAGAAGAATTAATGAAAATAACAAACGAAACAAAGGGTTTCAAGAATCCCAATTTTAATAACAACAGTATTAATAAAGTGATCCTCGAAGCAAATGAAGGTATCAATGTTGGCATCTACGATGAAAAAGGACTTGTTAAATGGAGTTTTATAGAGGCATTAACTGCAAGGTATCCACCTAGTAATTTTATTTTTGAGACGCCACTTGAACACCAACAGTCGGCCATGATCGCAGAATTTGGTCAACGTGTGAACCTTGCCGCAGTAAGTATCGATATTATTGCTGAAGTCGAGGCACAACGAAGAGGCTTTTTGTCCAAGTCGTCATATGATATCTCTTATAATCGCAAAGAACCCGAAGGTGGACCAGCTCCTAAATTTATCTATTATATAATAAAGACAAAACATCCCATTGAGCAGAGCGAACTTATTGCATTGACTCATTTGCCAAGGAGAACAATTCAGAACGCGATTGACGAATTAAAGCAACAGGGACTAGTTAAGGAAAGAAATAGCCTAGACGATACAAGGAAGAAAATATATGATCCTATTATGTCTGATTGGCTTTAACATAGGTGCCTTATGGTAATAATACTCCAATTTGTCACAAAGTAGAATACAGTGATTATTTCAGCAGGAAACGCGGACGTGACCAAGCTTGTGAAGCTAAATCAAAGAATCTAGATTAATACCGGCGTTAATTAATTGATTAATTAATTACTTAATTATATCTACCTTCAGATCATTGATCTAAATATTTGTGTGAAGAAATTATACGACCTACTTTAACCTGTGTTTCACTATAGGGATATCTAGCTAAATACGTGAGTGACCATATCTAAAATTCAAATACGGTCCCAACACTTGTTTGAATAAATTTCTCAGGCATAGAATTTATTATTCTATTGACGGCCTTCCAACCGGTACAGTGACAAGGTACTATCCATTCTGGATCTGCATTTTGTATCTCTTCTATTGTGGGATCTATTGCATCTTCATATAATTTTCCACCAGAAAGATGAAATCCACCAATAATTGCATGAATCCTACTTATTCCAGTTAACCTTTTTGCGTAGTTTATTGTGTTTATGATTCCAGCATGACTACATCCGCTTAGTATCACCAGACCTTTATTTCGGATATTGACTACTATGGCCTGGTCGTCATTAACCAGGGGATCATGCGAAAGACTATTTTCATCGGGATTTTCTATATATTGAAAAGGAAATCCCTTTTCAAAATTTGTCTCCCTTGGAATCTGTCCGGTGATCAAGAGAGAAGGGCCAGCTGTCGAGTTGTTGTAGTCGTGGTTGTGTTCCTTTAAAGGAAGGAAATTTACATTCCTATTCTTATGAATTATTGCTCCTTTTCTAGACAATATCTGTTCTTCTAGAACTGGCATTTTGGCTTTCCTGCCATCGGGAAATATTAGCCATCTTTTGAGAAATGCATCCGGATGTACAATAATATCAATTGGTCTTGAGATATGGTCTATTACATTGAGAAGGCCGTTAAAGTGATCAAAGTGCCCATGGCTCAAAATAATTGCTTCTATCTGGTCAAGATTTATGCCAAAATTAGCGGCGTTTAGGATTATTCCTTCTTCGGTTACACCGGTATCAAAGAGAAATGTGTTATTGTCATTCTTATAATCTAAACCTTCAAGATCTTTATTTTGGTATTTGTGATGGATCTTGATAAGTGCTGAAAACCCATGTTCTGCCAGTGGAGCAGGTAAAAATTTTTCTCCCCTTATCATAGGTGATCTCAATGTATGCGAGGTATTCTGTAGAAGCCTATCGGTATAGTTATCTATAAGTATGGTAATTGATATCTTCTCGATTTCTTGTAATCGTATAGCCATAAAGTAATTATGAATAATCAAGGCTTAAAGTATTTTCAATGAAGCAAACATGTAGCCATGTCGCAAATAAATTTCAACTCATCGATATGGAGACAGCAAAGACTGCGAGTGTGATATGCCAATACATATTTTCTGAGACATACGTCAGGTTGACTAAGAGACTAAAAAATTTTTAATTGAAATACTTAGCATGATCCTTGTAAACCCAATAAATGTCCTAGGTTTAGTTCCAGTTATAGATTCAACTGCAAAAGATATATTTGATGCGTATCCATTTCTATAACTATCATGTAGTTCCAATGCAATGTTAATAAACCATCCATCCGTTGCCTTCTCTCTCATCCCTTGACGAGCTTCTGCATCAGTACTATTCACATAACTGATTTTCTTATTTGTTATCTTAGATAGAATTTCTGCAGCTCGATTGTAGGAAAGAGCCTGGTCCTGTAATGCCACAGGCTCTGCCAACGTGAGTCATTTCACCATTTCAGTTCGCATATATGAGAATATTGGCTGCTACTGATGTGAATTCTCGCATGTCAATGAAACTGACTGACCTTTGCATTTCCTCCATGTGCATAAAAAGCATTCTTACTCCTAATAGATGGACCATAGAAATTAAAAGTTCTGCATAAAAGAACTTGGTCTCAAGAACGGTAAACTGGATCCCTGACTTTCAACCGCTTCTTTCTACTTGTCTGTGTAAGCGAGTTATTGTTACACTCGATTTAGTATAATCTCGCAGATAATATACCTTCACTATAGATCAAGCTCCGGCCTTCCATAGTCCTTTATGAACCTAGAAGCATACTCCATGGATTGGGGGCCCCTGAGATAAGTAGAACAGCTTATCTATAATATTGCATGCTCTGTTAAGAGTACCGTGTTTTATAATCTATTTCATTAAAGTGTCTCCTCCTCTGGAAATTTTTGTTAACCTCTTTGCATCTCCGTTTGAATGGATGCATGGCCTAAAAATAGCACCAGAGTCTGATAATTGTTTTACTAGTTCGCTACATATGCCGCCCGACACCGGTTACCAAAATTCTATCTTGATGGTAATTCATCGCAGTTACTTATTCAATTATGCAATATGCTATTTGGTTCTAGTAGAATATTTACTAGTACGCCGCATATTGACCATTAATATTTTTCCATTACAGTTGGTTTCGCTGGAATTACGGACTCAATTTATAGAAAATTCTCGAAAATTAATTTTATACTACAGACTTGATATATGTTCAAATTCTAAATAGACGTAATGCCGCCTTGAATTTATCCCGCATGTTATATCGATTTGTTACCAAAAATGCAACAGCAATTGTGAATCCTGTTTGCAAGAATCCTTCTCACGCTTCTAATGGGCTGTATGTTAAACGTCTTTGACCAGCTACAGCCTCATCAAGGAAAATTGAATTACACTCGCCGAAGAAATTATCAGTGTGTGAGATTAGAAATATCTGTCTAAAGCTCTTGTCCTCCCTTAACTTGTTTATTATTGCTGAGCGTCTAGATGAGTCTAGGCTAGCCATAGGTTCATCCATTATAATTAAATTTAATAATGGAAGCTGTCTCTCAGAGTCCCTAAATGGTCTTATTCTACCCATTAGTTTAGAGATGGCTATTCTTAATGCCAAACCTAAAGCGGTTTCATCACCGCCGCTAAGCTGTTCCCTAGATTTTATATGATTGTCTCTAGAATCAAATAGAGAAATTTCTAAACCATGAGACTCTCTATCTTTTACTCTTTTAGTTACAGAGTAGATTTTATCGATCGTATATCTTGAATCAGTAAACGGTACAAGATAGAAATTAGTAGCTTTTTTTAATATTTCTACCAATTTGCCTTCAACTACATAATGTGAAATAAATCCGTCTATTTCTCCCCTAAGATATTTTATATGTCGAATTTCATTCTCCTTTTGACTAATTTCTGATTCCTTTGCTTCGAGTTGACTTATTACTGCTTTCCTGTTAAAAATCTCTGTTTCCAGGTCTGAAAACAGCTCCTTCAGTGGTTGAATTACATCTTCTCTTAAATCTAAAATTGAATGTTCAAGAACTTTTCTCTTTGTGATTAATTTCTCTATGCTTTCGCTATTATTCTTTCGAGTTAACTGGTCTATAGACTCTATAGACATATCTCTGTAGATTTGACTCAACTCCTGCTCTAAGCTTTTGAGACTATTTGAGGTCTGATCTTTTTTATTTTCTTCCTCAGATAGTTGAGTGTCATATAGTGCGTATTGATCTATTTCATTATTAACTTCCACTTCCAAGGAACTAATTTGTCGATCATAATCTGGTAGCTTTGATTCCAGTATTATTCTAGCAGAAATCATTTCATTAACGGAATTAAAACTAAAAAACCGCAAAAATTCTTGGATAGATTTTGAAGAGAAGGGTAATAGAATTGATAACAGTTCTTTTCGATACTGGATAAGATTGTGTGAAGATGGCAGTAATGAGTTTAGTGCACTTTCAAGTTTATTGTTGTAGGTAGCCAATAATTCTAATTCGTAAAGGTTATTCATTTTATCTGCCAATTCAAGATTTGTAGAGCCAGTATTTAGACTAGTACGCTCTACTTCTTTTCTTATTGATGAAATAAGCCTATTTTTATCTTCAACTGGTTTATTACATACAGGACAATTATCGTTCCTCTCTACATGAATTATGCTAGTCTCTTTGAGATTAGATATTGCTTCATTATATGATAGTTGTTTTCTAAGTTTTTCTATATTTTTATTGAGGCTACATATTTTCAACTCTACAGATTCCTTGTCTTTCTTTGCTAACTCATGCCTTTCTAGGATCGATTCTGGTTTTTCAGAGTCAAATTCAAACTGATGATTAGATTGTGTAATTGTACTTCGAATTACATCTTCTGTATTGAAAATCTGTACTTCTAGTTTAGATACCTTCTGCAGAACTTCCTTTGAGGGCAGTTTATTCAATTCCTTCAGAGTTTTATTTTTCTTGGCAGTTATATCATAAATTGAAGCTCTTAACTTATCTAACCTCGAATCTCTGGTTTCTATTAGTCTTGTTATGTCATCTATTCTTGTATTAATTATTACAAGATCTCTCTGCGCATTGTCGATTTTATTTTCTACATCACTTATTCTTATCAAAACATCTTCAGAAGGGATATTAGAGAGCTCCTGAACCCTGTCACTTAATTCTTGTTCTCTTGATGCGATCTTGCCGCGGCAAATCCTCATTTCATGCTCTTTATCGTCAAGATCTTTTTTCCAAATATTCATAGCACCTATGCTTTCCTTCAAACCTGAGATTGAATCCTGCAGACTCGAAGACTTGTTTTGGAGATTGTCTTTAATACGATCAAATTCGTCTAGATCAAAAAAAGTTGATATCAGACTTCTTAATTCCACGCTATCTGCCTTAGAAAGTTTGTCCACGTCTTTTTGTCTAACGTAGACAGTTTTTTCTATTATATCGGAAGTCACACCTAGCATTCGCTCTATTTCAGCATTCACTTTACGTGGATCACTAACAATTATCGAAAAGGCATCCTTACCTTTCCTTAATAGTGTCGCATCAGATACAAAACTCTGAGTCTTGTTAGTTGGATTGCCAGACTTTCTAATATTTAGCTTTCTGATAACAAGAAAAACGGATTCCCCGAGCTCAAAAGTGATTTGAACCTTACACTCATTCTGACCAATTTTTAACAAGAGACTTCTTTTTCGTGCATCAAACAATTGCTCGCCGAATAGACCCCATAATGTAGCCTCTATCAGACTACTCTTGCCCATAGAGTTTTTGCCGCAGATAAGGAAAAGACCATTGCCAAATGTGTCGCGGTCAGGAAGAATAATTTCTCTAAAAGGCTTAAAGTTCTCTATTTCTATACTAAGTATTTTCATTACTGTCATTACCCTTTAGTGTCATTACAAAAATTTTGGCAAGTAGATCTGGATCTAAGTTCTCCTTTTTAAGTTGCAGATCCCTTACCGACTTAATATAATCTTTAAACTCTATTTCAGCGTTATCTATTAAATATTCAATACTACTCATAGTCTCTATTTCACTGACCTCTAGCTGCTCTTGACTAGCAGGGCGATCTAAAATAAATTCGACTATATTGTATTCGTCAGAATCTAGGGTCAACCTATTAAGATACGATTCAATCTCGCCCATATTAAAAGATGAACCATAAGTCTTACTACCTTCCAAAATTATTCGCACTCTGGCAGCAGTCTCATAGTCGTAATGTACGTTAAGATTATGAGAATCTAACACGCTTTTTACTCTTGCAATGACCATTGAGGAAGTATCTTCCGGGAAGATTTTGACACTTTTATTAACTATATTTCTGTTGGATTCTAATTTATTGAATGTAACATTAACATTGTCTGATTTTCCTTTTATTTCAGCGATCAAATATCCCTTTTTGTCATTCCATTCGCTAAAGCTGCATACTTGACTAGAACCGGAATACCATGCAGTATCTGTCACTTTGTGCGCTCTATGATCATCTCCAAGAGCAATGTAACTATATTTTCCGTCTAGTATGCTAGGATGTAAAGTATAATTCGACGTCATACCGTGGGCAATGAGTACGTTTTTCATACTTGATGCAATGTTATTATTCTGAATAGAAATCCATTTTTCGTACATTGAGTATAATTCCAGTGAATTTAAAGACCTTGCTGGAACAACGGGATGAGCCAAAATCCTTAAACCGAGTTCGGGAAAATCGCAGAATAGAGGCTGCTTCTCTTTTAGCGCTTTTCTGATATCATAATGTGTAAAAAGGTAAATATTATCAAAAAGATATGCGTATTCACTAAGCGTAGAAGTATTATATTCCATATAATGTCCATGGTTACCATCTATAATAACGATCGGTATCTTCGCATCATAAATTTGTTTAAAGGTCTTGGCTGCAATAGTTCTAGCATATTCAGGAGGAGGATTAGAGTCATTGCCAGAAGGGGTATCAAAAAAGTCGCCACAATGTAGAATAATGTCTGGTTTCCGGTCGCTCTGAGTAACCTGGTTCACGAATCCCATCCAAGCGAGATAGAAATCGTCTTCTAATGGCCGTATTTGATTATTAATAATGCCTCTTCTTACACGCTTTGGCCGTTTTCCGAGATGAGTGTCTGAAATATGTGCAATTCGAACCATTCTTTATTCACGATTAACTATCTCTTGTTTTGTGTAATCATTCGTCATTACGGTTATTAAAAAGTAGCTAATACAATTTAAAACCCAGTATTAAAGCTAAAATTTAAGACTTTAACTTTGACATTCCTAGACGTCACTAGAAACTTACTTAGTTCAGTAAAAGGGAACACCTGACATATCTAATATAGTCTATACATCACCTTTTCTGGAAATTCGTACCAATTTAGTCGTACCATTCTAGAGCAGATTTATAGTACGACTTATTTCTTGGCGTAGACTTATTTGGCGTTAATGTTACAGAGTAGTCTGGAGCAGTGGAGGCAATAACGAGTAATTCCATGATTTCACAATTCAATTTCCGTACAAAAGGAAAATGGATTAATGGTGAGCATACCAAACGACTATAAATGACTTTTATGGTTTCTGTCAGACTCACAGTAGAGTCATCTTTCGTGCTCGATAAAGATGAACCACCAATCAGGACCAAATCAGGCAGAGTGCACTCCAGCTTTAAATGGTTGCTTGACTACTACTCTGATCTATCATGCAGCCGCTCAAGGAGTAAAGATAGATGAGGTAGAGTCAATCCTAGCGGGAGACATCGATTTTCAAGGCCGTCTTGGACGTCCGAGAAAGTTAGAAATGGATACGAGAAAACCAAAGTCATATTCAAAGTTAAGTCTAACGCTCCAAAAGAAAGAGTAAGATCGCCTGTGTTTGATATAATCTCCAACAATCCAACCCAGTGGAAGTCTCTCTTGAGGAATAACGTAAACAGCGAAAATATCCTACTCACGAATTATAACAAATAGATGATTTGACCAATCCCTTAATTGAGATATCCAATCTTAATTTTTTAGCATTATCTAGTGTTTAGATTTGACTTTCCTAGTTGGATATTCTAATGATTTTACCAGTTTTGACATCATATATGAATCCAAAGACTGATATGTCTGGAGAAAAGAAAGGCGTAGATTTTATCTTTTTTACCTGATCCCTGACATTTTGTTCGAGATTTGGAAACGAATGGAATTTCACTTCACTTGCATCGGTATTGTATTTGTCTGTTAATTGCTTCTGAAGATCATTGTCAGTAAATTTGAGCAACCCACAATCTGTATGATTCAAAACAATAAATTCTTTCGTCCCCAGAAGCTCGTGTGAAATAATAAGAGAACGTATAGCATCGTCTGTAGCTATACCGCCGGCGTTTCTGATAATGTGCGCTTCTCCAACATTTAATCCAAGCACGTTCTCCACATTTATTCTAGTATCCATACATGCAAGTACTGCTAGTTTTCTTGCAGGTGAGCTCGATAGTGTTGCATACTTAAAGTCATTTGAATACTTCTCATTTGACATAAGTATTTGATCAATTTCAATCATAGCTATAGCCTACTCATGTTGAACATATACCACTTACGTAACTGGTCTATATCAAATATTAAGTTTCAGAATCTGACAAGTATCATGAATTAACGCTTATAGGATTGATATCACTAGATAATGTGGCATGGAACTCACTAACAAGGAAAATGTACGTAAAATATTGGTACATGCCGAAGTTAGCCTAATACCCATCGGCTCACGAATTCCGTCTGCACCAGACGACCAAGAGGAGACTAGTATGAGTAGAGAAATTGCAGTAGCATTTGATGCAATCTCTAAGGTGGAGGGTCTAAAAACCATTCTTACTCCAATGGGAACACAAATAGAATCAGAAAATTTATCAAATATTTTTAGAGCAGTCGAATTAGCACATAAAGCTGTAAAGGATACTGGAATTAAAAGAATCATATCTACAATACGTATAGATGAAAGAATTAACGCCTCACACACCCTCGAAGACAAGATGGAATCGGTCAAAAAGAAATTGCCTACTTAACTGTCAGTCCCTCAATAATTATTCATGGCAATTGTTACTAATGACCTATCAACGCAGAAGCCTAATAAGAGAATAAATTTAATCTCGTATTAATTTTTGACAAATGAAAATACTAGCCCATATTTAATTGTAAGTCGGTTGTAAGATAAACCTACTTGTACAGTCCAATTGAAAACAAACTGTAGATCAATTGAATACGTAATGTATTATCAAATCCGGCCTTTTTCAATAGACATCTTATTACCTTCAACCTTCCTTCTGCAATCTTCCGCACCATAATATACATTAGATTTTTCGATCAGTCCATCATTGTTGAATTCAAACTTTTCGATTGCAGACCATTGTATTTTATTATCAGGGGTTGCATTGTATCGAATATTACTTTGATTTTTCAAGAAATAGTCTGTTGGTATGAGTATAACATTAGAAATTTCTTTAAACCTGAGGAAAATACTCAATCCCTCTTGATTATTATTATTGCTGAAATCCGACTAGGATACACTGATTTTAGTTTAGGAGTACGAAATAAATATTCTCAGAGTAAAGAGAAAGAATTTCTTTTGTTATGATCATTCCATGCCTTAGTCATCCATAAACATGCTTTTTGTAAATTATCATCGATCTCTTCTACAATACCCCTAATAGCAAATTAAATATGGCATTTATTATGTTATATTGTTTATTGTCTTTCCGTATTAATGCGATGAATGACAACAAAGTTTATCCTTTAAAAATTATAAGAATATGAAGTCTTGCTATACTAGTGCAAGTACCATCTGATTTAATTTATATAATGATACAGGTTTTTCTATATATCCTTTTACATCTGATGATGGAAAACCCTTTTGAAAAGCAGAATATTCGTACTCAAATGCACTCATAAGCAAAATCTTCACGGTGGGTTTTATGTTTTTGATTTGCCGTACAAAATCATAGCCATTAAGATGTGGCATTCGGATATCAGAGATTACAAGATCATAATCGGATGGCGTCTGCCTAAACGTTTCCAAGGCCATTAACGGATCAGTAAAAGATGATACCGAAAGACCTGCTTTCTCTAAACTAATCTTGATTATCAATACAATTTCGCAATCATCATCGACTATAAGGATCATCTCATCTTAACTAGTGTTAATAAGACGGAATTATTTAATGCCTTCTTTGATTAAATCAGTAAAGTAATGAAAAAAAATGATAGGCAATGAATTGATAATAACAAATTTTGATTCGATATATCATCGAGGCGATTCTAGTTAGTTAAAATAATTAAATTAAGGTATATTATCTATGTTGTCACATTGCGATATATTTTATTTCTAATGATCTTTATCAAGGAATTCTGATTTAACCTATCTGAATGTCTGAAATCATTTTTTAACATTTTTAATCTAATCTCATCCTATAATAGATCGATTGAAAGTCTTCCTGTGGTTCGAAAAATCAAAAACTCTGTTTAATGCTAATCTAGGCCTAATACTGATTGGAAATTATACATATTACGGAAAGCCTTGAATATTGAATTCCTTGCAAATTTCTGTTGTAATTACAAATACTTTTATTGTTTGTTTGAACAAAGCTAATGATATTAACCTTATGTTTGCCAGTACCAAAATAGATAATGATGTTAGAATATCTCAGCAGATTGATGATATTAACCTTAAATTACCGACATTTTAAATAAAGACTCTTCAACACCATTTGTTGATGTAGCAAAACGAATTGGTGTTTCAGATGCAACCGTGCATATGAGAGTTAGAAGAATGATTGCAGCAGGCATTATCAACAAATTTACAATCTTGGTAGGTAATGATCTTCTGGGATAAGATCACATGTCGTTTATGGGAATAAATATTTCTCCGGGTCTGCAGATCAGATTCAGAATATGTTGAAATAGGCATTAGCAGAACCTTGGCGAGAGGACTAAAGGCACTTGAAGGGAAATTCTTGAAACACAGAGATATTAGGAAATCCACACACAGTAAAATATAGATTCACAACTAAGGGCAAGAATTAACAGGGATCTTTATCTCTCTATTTAACTGGATGAAGGAATGGACAAAAGACTAGTTATATTGGACTTGTTAATCGGACCAGGCAAACCTACTTATTAAAATAGATGAGATTAAGATACGACTGAGCATTAATTCACAATTGAATAAATCAACTCAGTCCAATCTTGGAATAAGAGTTGCAAGCTTGATACAATGGGCCTGTTTTGTTACATCCACCATATAAAGAATGTTTATTACTTATCAAAATTATTGTCTACTAAAGTAAAATAAGCACAATATATAAGTTCTTTTGTGTTTGAGTATTCGATATATCCCGCAATAGGGTTTATAATAGCTGTATTTGGACTTGAGACTGCTTGGCACTTTACAGCTTGCGATATACCAGACATGAAGATAAAAGCTTGCATATGTAGGGGGCTAAAGTCAGCTCTTGCGAGTACATAACAGAAAATAAACATCATGTAATTCAATAATGATGTCGAAATGAAGAAGCAATTGTAAAACTAAAAGGGAAATTATAAACTAAATGTCAAAAATAATTCTAGTAGTCGATGATGAGGCTGACACCAATACCGCATTGCATGAGATATTAGAACAAAATGGTTTCATCGTTGATTCATACGAGGATCCTTTCCTTGCTTTAGAGAACTTTAAACCTCATTTTTACGATCTATTAATTCTTGACATCAAGATGCCAGAAATGAGTGGTTTTTCTTTTTATAGAGAGATTAAGAAACGTGATGATAAGATGAAAGTATGCTTTCTTACCGCTGGAGAAATGTA
>JBQCDO010000023.1:0-3915 GCA_051961195.1 Nitrososphaeraceae archaeon
AGCTGATGTGGATATTGATACTTCGGGAAATGGAAAAGCAGCTGCCTTTGATGGTAAAAATAGTATATCCTCAGATGGAAAGGGCTTTTGTAATACTGTTGATAATATTGCTGGAGGAAAGTTTGCACCTCTGTTTAGTGGAATAGTTAACTGCAAGTCTTCAAATAACCCAAATCACTATAGTATCGATTATTCAATAATAAAAGACCCCGTAAAAGTAGGTGATACAACTTACATGAGTGTAACCGTCAGAGATAAATATACGGATCAACCTGTTTCTGACGTACTTGTTCTACTGACTATAGAGCCACCGAATTTCAATCCATCCATAGACAAAACAACAACAACAACAACAACAACTCAAACGGCATATACGGATAAAGATGGACATGCGACATTTACTGTACAAATAGGACCTCGATCAAGTAGTGGAATTTATAATACTGATCTCGAAATCAAAAAAGACAATTATGATTCGAAGATACAGAAATCCTTCCAAGTAGTATAGACGGTCCTTTATCCTATATTATATTCATTTATTGCTTTTCTTTATTTATTGATTTTATTAATCATTTTGACTTCGATTTATCTTTTTGTGCCTTATTAGATCTTAGAGCACATATTTAGTGATATTCTATAAAAACAAACTACTGTTGTAGTCTCATACCATATGATAATTTGTTACCATCATGGCCCGGTATACGCAAATAGAAATAAACAATGTTTTTGCTTAACTATGGACAATGCTTTCTCAAAACAATATCAAATTATAGATGTAATTGTAGTTAGCTATTTTTATACTTCTGGTACTGACCGTTATCGGATTGTCAGGTGTCTGTGGATCACTATTTGCGGTCATTTTTCCAAAATGAACATTGTAGTTACAAATATCACAATGAATAACCTTATCGACTAGAAGAGTACCCTACTAATATCTCGTGAAGGCAAAGATAATCAAATTCTTGTTCTAATTGTAATTGAAAACCGCGAAATTTCGATACTATGGTACTCATTAACAAAAGAGAACGCAAAATGAAAGAAGGGTTCTGTAAGGCAATCGACATTTGTATAGTCCAATGAAGATGGATTAATAAATATGACTTGGAATATTATTGCTAGATTGTATAGAAAACCCAGTTTTTCTGTAGCAAGATTTTTTCTAATAAGCCCACAAATAAGATGTAGAATATGACACTCTATGATAAGAACGTTAGCTTATCTGATAGGCTAAGTAATATTAATACGGTTTAGCTTGCTCACCATATAGTAGTGCAGATGTCGATGTCTCAAAGAGATACATCAACCAGAAAAATAACGAATTTGCTAAACATAGTGAAAACTTCAATCAAGAGTATAAAAGATGGTTTTGCACCAGGATTGTCGCAACTAAAATCACAATCTATTCCTACTATATGTCCGCAACCAGCACCATCATGGACATCAGAGGATTACCTTGACCCGTTCGGTATCAAATGCATTTACAAAAGCAAACCATATAGCAGAGCAGTAACAAATCCACATATAAGGTTCTTCATTCGACATTATAGATCAGGAAAAGCAGACGACCCAACAGTAGAATGTACTCTAGATTCAAAGACACCAATTACAAACCAAGAATGTACTGCCGTAATCAATATGAATGGTATGATTCATCCCGATACTATTGACTGGAAATTGAGAGGTGGACAACACTCTTCTGAAGATGGAGGAAAGAGTGGAACCTGTTACAGCTTGGAAATAATGTCGGATGGCTCACAAAGTAAATATCTGGAGGTAGAAAGACCACATCCATCGATGCATAACTGTACGAAATTCTGCAAGCCTCTATTCAAACTACCTGATATTAGCAATGCAAAGTTTGGATGGAAAGGAAATAGTAATCAATAGTGCAGATAACAAATCAGTACATATAGAATCCTGGGTTAACCTAACATCAGACGATCAATCAAAGTGGCAGAAATATATCGACGTAACTGATAATGGCCAACTTCCACAGGGACTAATACTACAGTGTATGGGCCCTAGGGCAACAATCAGAATTGACGGCATACAGGGACATCCAGAATTTACAAATGTATCAATGAGAGAAATTACTCTATAGACTAGATCAGCAGTAGCGCTTTTTATATTATTTCATTATTTTAATATAATTTTTGTTTTGCCAAATAATTTCTTATGTCAGAGAAGTCGTAAACTCGTATTACAATTCATGTAAAATATTTCTTATGTCATACAATAATTGTTCCGAGCCTGACTATAATGACCTTCAACATACCTATTACTGTATACACATTATTATCTGGTCGTATTATCACTTTGCCACCATTATGGTTGCTTTCAGAAAAGAGTATCAGATGGAGATTTAACAAGCCTACTAGTTTATCAATTGGTCGCTCGCTAATTGATATTTGTAAGATGGCTACCCAGTGAGATTCTAGATTTTCAGCCATATACAGTATAAATAAGAAAAACGCAGTTGACTGTTTTGAACTTACTGGCCCTAGTAAATCCCATTTAGATTGTGTCGCTACACAAAAATCGAGCGATTTTTTTTAAGATGGCAGTCTAGAATTCTAGAATTAAGTACAATCCCTGAATTTTTCTCGGACCAAAACATTATTCTGGCCAAGAAAGGCCACATTTGTCGAATCAAGCCTTTAAAGACCACCAAATTCCGACTAATAATGAGTCCCCGCAAATAAAAGTAATGCTTTGATAGATGTAGTATTGGCATAGGAATCAGTAGATCGTATTACTAATGCTAAAAATGAGGATGCAATAATAATTATGATAGATAGGCATAAAAGGAATATTGATAATCGTATAGAAATTCTGAAAAAATATTTTCATTTGAGGTTAGTTAATTCATTTATAATTTTTGTGGCTATTTGCATAACTTGCAACTATCTTTATTAGTCATAATTAGTGATAGGAATCAGAGGGTAAGTTTCTACTGTCTTAATTCGTTGATTTATTTGAAATCCACTATGAAACACAATCTATATGATATCGCAAACTTGCGTTCAAAAAATGGAACAGGATATTCTATTTAGTAATTCCGAAAATAAAGCATACGGCATTGAATTACAATATCATTTAGTTATATGTACCTCAACGATAATATATGATCTCTTTTTTTATTTTCACTAGCATACTGCTAGGATTCATAAATTATTGGTGAAAGATCAGTATTCAATTTTAGTCATAGGTTTACATCAAAAGAGATAGGCATTATTGCTTTTTCTTTGTTAACGCAGTACTATAAATAATAATGCAATCACAAGACTTCAACTATATCCTCGAGTTCTCAAACTCCAAACTCCAAACTCCAATTGAGATTAAAGACTGGTCGGTTGAAAATTGCTTGAGGACAAATAACAGACAGTTAACTTAACATTCGAGATGGCAACTCAGAAGATCATATTAACTAAAAATAACAAACTCATGCTTTTGATTTAGACTGATGTCAGCATCAAGATAGTTAGACAGCTGTACCTAAAAGCTAATATAAATAATCAGGCAACGTTTTTTCTCAGAATCAATGTTCACGTCAAAAATAATATTTATTGTTACCATCGCTAATGCAGTGACAATCTTAGTATCATCAATCACACTTGCAAAACCAGTAATAGCAAAGAAAGATAGTGGCAGTAAAAGTTGTAATGGTAGTAGTTCATCCAAAAATGACTAGGATAAGTTCCAGAAATGTCTTTCAGACGTTGTGGCCGGTTGTCTTCCATGAATCGACGGACAAAGGAGTATATTGATTCTATCCCTGGTGGGGTGTTGCGATAATGGCAGCACCGGTCACTCTGGTGGTGTTAGTCAGATAAGCAGCAGCCTAGAACAATACTAATAATAGTGACAATAAATAAAGATTACAAATGATACTGTCTACATTTTAATTTCAAATTT
>JBQCDO010000024.1:0-11952 GCA_051961195.1 Nitrososphaeraceae archaeon
ATAACCGCTGAATTTGCTCCTCATTAGTTATTATCACAAAACATACATTATAAAATTATTAAAATTTATCTTACCTGAATAACCAGACAGCACTTAAGTTTCTTATGTTATCATTGTTTAGCAATAACCCTTAACAAATACAATATAACGTGAAAAATAGTGTGTTCTACTAGCACTATTAATCTTCAGTAGATGAATTAGTTGAGAATTCTAATTTATTACGGATTAATGTTTCAGGACAAGGGCAAGTCTACATAGTTAAAATACAATTGAATGAGAAGTACAGGACTAAGATAATGTTGAAGACAAAAATATAACCCCACTGCTCGACCACAAGTTGTCTATCACGTTCATTCCATTTCATGACTGAATTATTTGGGTCGTACTTCCTTAGTCATGATCATTCCATAAACATGTAACGGTAGTTAAAATGCGGCTTGTCTACTTCATAAATTACTCGAAGGATAAATACGAACGGCAGATTTGGTGCGGCGTTAATTCCAACAAAATTTATGTTAAATGATTTCAGACTCACGAGACTAGTTCTGGCCCTTTGGATAGGCGTAGAATTAGTCTTGACTTTAATATTAAATCTCCATCTTTCATAACTAAGAGTAGTCGAGCAAGCAAGTAAGATGCTTAATCTGTTGCAACTACAGATCATCATCTTGATCAATTTTGTGATTATTTTGATTGTCATCGCTAACGTCAAGTCCTGGAAACCATCTTTTTATCACTTTTTCCCAGTCTATTCTTAGTGATAGATATATCAATAGTCCAAGAATAGCGATACTAGCTACTGTCACTAGGATGAGCATAAACGGGTCTATACTCCTAGAAATGACTTTTTCAATAAACGGCCTACCTAAATAAACTGAACCCCAAACAATTATTTCGTTTAGGATAAATTTGCCCAGAAAAGTAGACAGGATAAACTTCCAGGGAGAATATTTTACAAGCCCAAGTGGAATATAGACTAAGTCATCTGGAATAGGAGTCACCGCTGCGACAAAGGCGCCCAATGACCCGTATTTTGCAACCAATTTTTGTAGTGGATAAATGCGTTTCTTGGTTTGTTTACTAAATGCTCCCCTGCCATAATAGCTAGCATAAAAGATTATTGATTTTGCCAAAACAGCACCTAGTGCGCTTGATAATGATATTAGATTGGGATCTAATGCCTTGTTAAGAGCAACAGCAACAAGAACAGGAAAGTAGGGAATTGGAACAAATACTATAATACTACCAATAAAACTAATTACGAGTACGCCGAGATATCCCAGATTCTCAAAAACCGCTAAGAACCCGGCTAGGTCAAGCAAATATTAAACCTCGTTCTGTCCCATATATTTACATTGGATTGCGCATTTCAGCAACCAGATCGTGGTGGCTCGTCGGCTGAACGAATATGAATTGTAATAGCATATTAGTTAATTAGACTGTCTAATACGCCCTTGCAAAAAGTACCCTAACGCTAGGTTTTTGTCGACAGAAAACACACTCAATATTTTCCATGATTGAATCATCGTCCTCGGGTATGATTCTGATATCTGCTCCTGTTTGTTCCTTAATCTGCGTCTCACAAAAGTCTCTGCCACACCACCCTGCGGTTATGAATCCGCCCTTCTCTGAAATTATTTTCTTAAAAGTTTCAAAATCGAATGCAGAAGTGGTATTACTCGAAAGAAATTCCTTTGCCTTTGTATAGAGGTCGTTTTGAATTTGATTCAGCAAGCTACTTATTGTTTGAACTAATTCGTTGCGTCCAATAGTTATTTTTTCCCTTGTGTCTCTTCTAGAAATTTCCAGCGTGCTTTTCTCGATGTCCTTAGGCCCAACATTTATTCTGAGAGGTACGCCCCTCAATTCCCAGTCATTGAACTTCCAACCAGCAGTATATTCATCTCTTTCGTCAATTTTAGCTCTGATGTTTGCCTTTTCCAAATCTGCAAGAACATATTTAGTATGTCCCTTTACGAGTCCTTCATCTGCCTTCTTGTGTATGGGAATTATAATTACTTGGATAGGTGCTATTTTAGGAGGTAAGATTAATCCCTTATTATCCCCATGAATCATGGCTACTGCCCCTATTAGACGCCATGATGTACCCCAAGAGGTCTGCCACGCATATTGTTCCGTGTTGTCCCTCCCCAAATATTTTATCTCGAATGGTTTAGAAAAATTTTGACCAAGATGGTGGGATGTTGCCATCTGCAAAGCTCTTCCGTCGCCCATCAAACTTTCCAATGAGGCAGTCGATACTGCCCCGACAAACTTTTCTTGATTGCTTTTGAGGCCTTGTCTAACAGGAATAGCCAAATATTCCTCTATCAATCTTTTGTATAGCCCTAGAATGAGGTTTACCTCTTTCTGGGCATCATCACTGCTCTCATGCACTGTATGCCCTTCCTGCCATAAAAATTCAGAATTCCTTATTAGCGGCTTCGTAGCCTTTATTTCTGCCCTAAGAGCGCTATTCCAGAAATTTATCTTGAGTGGCAGATCTCTGTAACTAGAAATCCACCTTGCAAAAGCCCAGTATGCTATCGTTTCAGAAGTGGGTCTAAGGGCGAGGCTTTCGGACAGATTGTTAGTACCAGCTCTAGTTACCCAGAAAACTTCTGAATTAAAGCCTTTAAAATGCTCTTCTTCTTTTTTTAGCAATGCCTCTGGTATCATGACTGGTAGAAAGCCATTCTCATGGCCTGTATCTTTTAGATATTTATCAAAAGTTTCTCTAATTGACTCCCAAATGGAATATCCATATGGTCGTAAAATAAGCGCCCCTTTTGTTGATCCGTAGTCCGCTAACCCACTCTTGAGGACAAGTTGACCATACCAATCACTAAAGTTTTCTTCTTTTCTTACAGTCAGGCCAATTTCCTTTCCGGAACTCAATAGTTACGTCGCATGGCATTTGATTTATGAAGCTTTGCTCAGGTAGATTACAACGGATCTCCTTTACAATAAACTTGTCCCGTTATTCTGCTATGAAAATTCTTACAAACGTAGCACTGAATAAATCCAACCTCCTTCTCAAGAACAGGACAGTCTACAGCTTCTAATTTCATCCGTTTCAGCATCTTGGGGCTAACACCTTTCAACTTCAACTTTCCTTTGTCGTCCATCATTCCAACACTATGCAATTCCGCTTTAGCCTGGTCGGTTAGTTTCACTGACTTTTCTACCTGTTTCACTGGAACCACGTATTTTGATTCCGATGTATCATTCATGGTGCAAAGAACTACTGCGGTAGTATAATACTTTTGTCGCCTACAATCCATTCAGCTGGCTAATGATGTTAGCTACCATTAAAATGGTGAACTGTATCAGGTTCGTTTTAACAAATGATTCTTCGACAAGATTAATATATCATAATAGGGGCTTTGCCAATAAGCGCGATATATGCTGATTATCTTCGATGTTGAGGGTGTCCTTTTAAATGCAGAGTATCTTCCGGTTCTAGCTCAAGTCTTTGGTCAGGAAAAGGAAAAAGAGATTTGGGATATTACTAAGCAAGGAATACGAGGTGAAATAAATTGGGAGGAGGGTTTACGGAAACGTGTGGCTGCCTTGCGAGGTATACAATTCGAAAAAGCAAAGCAAATAGCTGAAAACCTGGAAATTATGCCTGGGGCTAAAACATTATGCTCTGCATTAAAGAGAGCAGGTTGGAAATTGATTGCTGTGTCTGGTGGCTTTACGATAATTACTGATAGACTGCGGGATGAACTCGGACTAGATAGGATATTTTCCAACGAACTCCTATTCAAAAATGGTAAGTTGGATGACGTACGCCTTACTGTGACATCAGATAAGGCGATCGCAGTAATCCCTGTGATCAAAGAAATGAAGTATTCCAAAGAGGATATAGTTGTAGTAGTCGATGGGGCAAACGATTTAAAGCTCTTTGATCTATCTGGTTACACTGTTGGATTCTGTCCTGTAGACAAGGTGAAGGAAAAGGCTGACGCCGTCATAGAGGTTAGGGATTTATCAATTTTGCTGCACCTATTGGAGAAAAAATTTGGCGAGGCAGTTTTAGTGGCCAAGTCTTAATTAAATAAAAATTTATAGTACTAAATTGGGTTACATGCTTGGTTCCAAGAATAGAACTAATCCCAATTAGAGTCGAGATAGATGTTTGCGCGGGCGAGGACCTGTGTGAACTAATTATGCGGACAATAAAAGGAATTGGAGAATGCATTAAAGACGGCGACATTCTAGTTATTGCTCACAAGATCGTATCAAAATCTGAAAATAAGTTTGTAAATTTGAAAAATATTGAGCCATCGGAAGAGTCAAAGAAACTGGCAAAGATAAGCTATAAAGATCCCAGATTAATCGAGCTTATTCGAAGGGAATCCAATGCTATTGTCAGACACTCTGGAGGAATTATAATAGTTGAGACGAAATTAGGATTTATCTGCGCAAATGCAGGAATAGATCAGAGCAATGTTAGTGTCGAAAGAGACTTTGCTCTATTGCTACCAGAGAACCCTGATAAGTCAGCCGCGTTACTAAGAAGTTATATACGGAATAAGTGTGGAAAAGAAATTGCAGTCATCATAAGCGACACTTTTGGAAGGCCATTCAGAGAGGGTCAGACTAATGTAGCCATTGGGTTAGCTGGAATTGAGCCAATAGAAAGTTACATAGGAAAGTCAGACATATTCGGCAAGAAGTTGAAAGTAACCGAAATTGCCGTAGCAGATGAAATTGCTTCAGCAGCAGAATTAGCTATGGGAAAGACTAGCAGGATTCCAGCAGTCATATTAAGAGGATATTCCTTTACGAAGTCGAATACTTCTAGTGCTTTAAGATTGATCAGAAATAAAAAAATGGACCTTTTTAGAGATTGGGACGAAAAATCGTGATACAAGAGTTAAGTTTCTAAACCTTTAATATATTGAAATTGCTATTAATTTTGCTAAACTAAAATGAACAATGCTAGTGATGACCTTACAGACAAAGTTATTGACGTGCGGGGTCTCTTCTGTCCAGAACCTGTATTCAGAACTAAGATGGAGATGGAAAGATTGCATATCGGAGATAGAATAAAAATAGTCGCAGATGATCCGGCCTCCGAAGAAGATATTTCTAGATGGGTAAACAGAAACGGACATGAATTGCTGTCCGTAAGAAAGGCAGACAACGATTTAGAATTTATCATAAAAAAGGCTAAGTAGATTATGACTTCCCTGACCAGTTCAGATCTGATCGAACGAATCGGCAATACACCGGTTATAGAATTAAAATCATTTTCGACTAGGAATATAAAATTTTATGCGAAGCTAGAATGGTATAATCCGTATGGTTCCGTGAAAGACCGAGCTGCTTATTGGATGATCAAACACGCAGAGAATGACGGCATTTTGAAAAAAGGCAAGAGCATTATTATTGAACCGTCTTCGGGGAATACTGGAATTGCACTGACCGGAATTGCCAGCGCATTAGGATATAAAGTTGAGATAGTAATACCTGATAAGGTTAGTACTGAAACCAAGGATATTTTGAGAAGGTTAGGTGCCACAATACATGAAACTTCTGATGATCTGTGTCCCAGGGTGGGAGCCGGAACAGATCAGAGTATTGCCCTGGCGAAAGCGATATCTAAACCAAGACCGGACGTCTACTACATGCCTAATCAATATGATAATGAAGCCAACTTTATGGCACATTATGAAAGCACGGGTCCTGAAATTTGGAAACAGATGGACGGACGCTTGACTCATTTCTTTACTGGATGTGGAACTGGGGGGACCATTACGGGAACAGCAACCTACCTGAAGGAACAAAATAGGAATGTTAAAGTCATTGCAGTGCAAGCCCAGAAAAATCATTTACTCCAGGGACTCAGAAATTTCGAAGAATCTGCTATGCCAGATCTTTTTATACGTCGACAACAAGTTGTTGATGCTTGGTTTACTGCAACGAACGATGAGTCTTTTCATATGGTGAAAGAATTGGCATCCCGGGAAAATCTACTCGTTGGACCGTCTTCAGGAGCAGTTATGGCATCGATGCTAAATGTAGCCGATAAATTCGATAGTGGAATAATGATCGGCATATTCGCTGATGATGGAAGAAAATTCAAAAGTCTCTATGCTGAGCATGGTGTATTTAATCTTACAGAATATGAGCGCCTGTTGCGCGCTAACACGTATCTTCCTGAGACGGCCTGCCCTTATTCACGTAACTAGCTTTTTTTCTCTGTGAGCAAATTCATCCTTGCTAGATGTTTCTTTTCTGTCAACCATTTTTCGATGTCTAGAGCAGCCATACAGCCGAAGCCTCCCGCAGTTATTGCCTGTCGATATCGGTAGTCGTGGACATCTCCAGCCGCAAAGACACCCTTTACACTTGTAAGCGTGTGATCCTTCAAAATTATGTAGCCTTTGTCATCTAAATCTAGCTGTCCTCTGAAAATTTCGGTATTGGGTTCGTGTCCAATAGCCACAAATAAACCTCCAGCAGGTATAGTTTGTTCCCTGCCGGTTATCGTGTCCCTGGCTACGATACTTTTAATTTTTTTATCTCCAGATATGTCCGCTATTACATGATTCCAAAGGAAATCAATTTTCGGATTTTCGAAAGCCTTTTCCTGAAGAATTTTGCTCGCACGCAGCGACTGTTTTCTATGCACAATTTTAACGGACTTGCCAAACTTCGTCAAAAACGTTGCCTCTTCTATTGCAGTATCGCCGCCTCCAACTACCACTATATCTTCCCCTTTGAAGAATGGTCCATCACATGTTGCACAATATGATACTCCCCTTCCTGCAAACTGCTGCTCAGCCTCGATACCGAGCTTTCTGGGAGAAGCTCCGGTGCAAGCCAGAATTGCTTCACCTCGAAGCGATTGAGAATTAGTCTCTATTTTAAAGGGATTATTTGTAAAATCCACTTTGGTGACTTCATCATCCAGAAAGACTGCTCCAAATCTTTCGGCTTGTTGTCGCATATTCATCATGAGTTCAGGACCAAATATGCCGTTTGGAAATCCTGGGTAGTTTTCAACCTCGCTGGTGGTCATTAATTGGCCGCCAGGAAGTGATCCAGAAATCACCAGCGTGCTGAGCTTTGCACGAGAGGTGTATATTGCAGCGGTGTAGCCTGCGGGGCCTGAGCCGATTATTATAACATCATAAATCTTTACTGGCTCTGTATCACTGTCTTCATGTACTTCATTGGCTCCAGACATAACGTTCTGAAGAGTAAGGATCCATCAACCTGTTATTAATTCGTTCGGAATTAGTTAATCGGGGATTTACATACCTAGAGCTAGACTACCTATGGGAAAAAAGAGGCCGGAATTATAGGTCTGATGGACTGACCTCTAATTCTGGTTTCACACTAATATCCCGGAGTTTCTCTACTGCTATCTTAGCGGCCTTCTTGCCAGATAGAAGCATGGAGCCGAAAGTTGGTCCCATACGTGCCAGTCCGTGGGTCTCGGTTACGGACATGCCTGATATAATTAGGCCCGGGAATACCTCACCGGTCCGTTCTACTACCAGATCCTCGCCACCATTTACCCACATTGGCTCCATACCTTTCCATTTGATGTATCCGCGATCCATCAAACGCTTAACTGCAACAGAGTCATGTCCGGATGCATCAATTACGATTTTGCTTTCCAAAGCTATCGGATCAACACAGGTAACGTTTCTCGGTAACGCAGAGACGGGCATCCAATTTATGACAACTCCTGATACCCTTCCATTTTTCAAGACCAAGTCATCAAACTTTGATAATTGCAGAAATCTTACGCCTGCATCGCATGCAGCCGCTATAAGCTTTGAACATGCATGAGGGCCCCATGTTGCATATAACCCTTCATTCACCTTCCTGTACGGAACGCCAAGTTCATCCCAAATCTTTTGAGCAGGAGCGCGTACTGTGACGGGGTTCATCATATATCCGCCTACCCAATAACCCCCGCCTAGATAATTATTCTGCTCAATTATTAGAGATTTTACTCCGAGTTTAGCCAGCTCCATTCCGGCTGTAAGACCAGATGGCCCTGCACCGATGATGATCACATCTGAATCAGCATAATCTGCCATCGTTTCGCCAAACATTGCGACAATAGTCCTGGTAATGTCCTTCTCCCCAACCTCACTAAATATCTTTGTCATATGAAGAATCAAATAGAAATATTATAAATACATTATTAAATTTAGCTTCGGCGGTGATATGAAAATAACTTATACCAAGTTCCCAAGAAGGCTCGCACCAATACGCCTATTGGGTGAAACCTTTATTATCTACAGCGCTGACACTCCAACCTTAGAGATCCTCTGCGTTTTTAGAAACAGCGCCGTTTCTTACCTTGATATCCATTCTGTTTATCAAATCAAGTAGATTTGTCTTATGGGAATTCAGGTAATCCTGTCCTTTATCTCTAAGACGTATTAAGAATAGCCTCAGGTCCCGATGTTCGTCAAAGAATTGTTCGACGATTATATTTCCATGAATTGCCGGATTAATTAACTGCTCAAAGCTCTCCATTGTTTGTCTGATATCTCCTTTTTCTATTGCTTCCCTTGCTTTTGAGAGAATCATGCTGATATCATGCAGCTGCTCTATAGGAGCTAGCATCTGTTGGTTTTTCCTTAAAAATCCGACTTTTTTTGTATAGCCGACCTTTTCTGCTATCTCTTTAGTAAGTTCATAATATTCTTCTTTTCCTCTGAATGGATAGGTTCTCTCCTTACGAACAACCAATCCCTTTATGAGAAGTCTATTCATCGCGTCCTGGATTTCCTCCTTATCCATACTTGTTGTCCACACGATTTTGCCTACATGATCATGGCCCTGTCGTATGGATTCCAAAACTACAACCTCTATTATACGTCTAAATCCATCTTCGTTCCTAGCATTCTGTAGGTCTCGATCGCTTACTGCTTTTTTGGCATAGGTGATATCAATCTCGATGGAACGTTTAAGCGCCTCCAAACCATCATCAACCCTTCCACTAAGTATCAAGAAGCATGCTTCGTTGTACCAAGACATGGCATCTGTAGGATCGAAATCGATTGCCTTTTCGCATGCCTCGATTGCCTTTTCATAATTTTTCATCTTATAGTACGTAAGCCCCTTTAGATTCCATGCCTCTGGGTTAGTGAGATCTATTTCAAGGGCCCTATCATAAGATTGAATCGAAGCTTGATACTGTTCCAGGTGAAAATGTGCATAACCTTTCTTTATCCACGCGTCCACATAGTTTGGATCTACTCGTAGTGCCAATTCAAAACTTCGAACGGCGTCTTCTAACTTATCGTTCGCCATCTGGCTCACGCCTCTTTTGTATAGCTCATTTTTTTGAAATTCAGAGTTATTGTAAGAAGCACTGTTATCGTGATCAGAGGGCTGCAAAGTATTTTTAGGCTTCCTGCGAAGGAACGGGCCCATCAATATGGCTAGTTCACATCGCAGATAAATAGATTTGGGCTAAACTACTGAATTGACGATTCCTACTATAGGATACTGCCACTTCGTCAAGGTCTCTTCGAAAACTGAACACTGAACGGGTCTTAATAGACCTGAATTCCAGACTTGATACTATTGGAAGAAATGAACCGGAGTATAAAATCCAAGGATACTTTCAAATACTGCAACGTTTTCGAATGGAGCTAGGAATTTAGGGTGAGGAATGGATGTTAAATAGATTAACACAGCCGGAACTGAAGAACATACTAGAATTGTCAGAATGATTAACCAGACTGCTGTCATTTTTTCAACCATTAGCCAGATTTTCTTAATTACATATATAAATTTTCTATGAAGCCTATATCGGATATAGGATTATAAATGACTGAAGTAGAACCCTGCCCTAGATGCGACTACTCGAACATGAGGGAAAGGCCCTCTTTAGGCAATACGGGATCAAGGTGCCTCGCTCCGCATTGGCTAATTCAGTCGACGAAGCGGTCAGATTTGCCACGGAAATTGGCTATCCTCTGATTTTAAAACCACAGCTGACAGTAGGAGGCCGCGGAAAAGAGGGTGCCATTATAAAGTGTACTACAGAGCGAGATATTATAAACAAATTCGAGAGCCTAATTTGTAATAGGATTAAAGGGGAACTGCCTAAGGGGATTCTTTTGGAGCAAGCCATTGATATTAAAGAGGAATTATACGTTTCGTTCTTTCTGAATAGAAGCAAAAGATGCTTTTCTGTTATAGCTTCTCCTGAAGGCGGTGTAGAGATTGAGAGTACAGAAAACAAGATAGTAATGGACGTTCCTTTGGCCGGTATCGAAAGAACAACTGCACAGAATATCACTGCCGAGCTTTCTATTGAAGAATCTCTAAGAAACCCGCTATTAGATGTAATGTTGAGTTTATCAAAATTGGTTGTAGAAAAGGAGGTAGAGTTAGCTGAGATTAATCCCTTGGTGGTTCTATCAGACGAATCTGTGATCGCACTTGATTCCAAGATAATTATCGACGATAATTCACTATTTAGGCATCCAGAATTAAGAAAATATGAACATCTTTCGGAGCAAGAGGCTCAGGCGCGAAGGAATGGCTTTTCATTCGTAAAGTTAGACGGAAATATCGCAATCGTGGGAAACGGCGCCGGTCTGGTTATGTCAACTCTTGATATGGTATCAGATCGAGGCGGCAAGGCCGGTGCATTCTTAGATTTTGGGGGAAGTGCTACTAGAGATTCTATATACGAAGCTCTTAAATTAATCGACGGACTTCCACAGATAGAAGTTATACTAATAAATCTATTTGGGGGTATAGTGAAAACAAGCCTAGTAGCGCAGGCTATCTTTGATGGATATAAGGATGGCGTTATTTCGGTGCCCCTCTTTGCTAGGATATCTGGATCGGAGTCTGATAAGGCTAGAGAGATCCTCCGCGAGGGAAAGGCTAGAATGTTTGATTCAGTAGAAGATTCCATATCAGCAGCACTTGATGCTATTAGCCCTAAGGAGAGAAATATCCATGGATAGGTTTGACTTAATGAAAATACTAATAGGAAGCCCTGATGACAGCGATTATCAGAATAAGGATGTAATTATCCAAGGCATCACCGGTAGCTTTGGTTCGACGCATACCAGACTTATGAAGGGCTATGGTACTAATGTAACTGCTGGAGTCACTCCAGGAAAGGGAGGTAGTACGTTTGATGGAATTCCAGTGTTTGATAATATGAAAGATGCAGTAGCGTCGACTGGTTCAATAATTACTGGGATTTTTGTTCCCGCCCCATCATTTCTTTCTGCTGGAAAAGAGGCATTGGAATGCGGGATTAAACTCATTGTGGCGATTCCAGAACACGTTCCTGTTCGTGACTCAATAGAGCTATTTGAGTTAGCAAGAAAAAATAATGCAAGAATAATTGGTCCAAATACGCCAGGAGTGATTCTACCCAATATAATGAAGATTGGCATCATGCCAGGACAACCGTTTACTAAAGGCAATACCGTTGTATTGTCGAGAAGCGGAACTCTGATGTATGAGGTATCGTACAATCTCTCAAAGGCTGGCTATGGCCAACGACTATGTTTCGGCATCGGAGGCGATCCTATAAATGGGACCAATCTCATCGAAGCAATAGACATGGTTCAACACTATGATGATATTGATTCAGTGGTTATGGTAGGTGAAATCGGTGGCGATGCAGAAGAGCAATTTGCCGAACATTTATTGAAAATCGGATATAACAAGCCTGTAATAGCTTATATCGCTGGTAGATCTGCGCCAAAAGAAAAGACCATGGGACATGCAGGCGCGATAGTTTACGGGAATTACGGCTCAGCGGAATCTAAATTTTCAAGCCTAAAGGAGGCGCATATTCCTGTTGCCAAAAGCCCGGCCGAAGTCCCAAGCCTACTTCGGGAAGAGCTCAGGCGATAGATAATTGAATCTAATCTGGGCAAGTCCCATTCCTAGGCTCCAACTGGTACCAGTTCGAGGATCAACCCTAAGTAA
>JBQCDO010000025.1:0-2682 GCA_051961195.1 Nitrososphaeraceae archaeon
ATCAAAGTCAAGTAGATCAAGTTGTTATTCCTTTAGATAGTTATTGCTATAAACATTTTGACTGAAATATGTACTAAGCGAGGCGCTGCGAGTTGGTTCCTAACTGTCATGCATTTAGATATGCATAAAATAGCGAATACACCTGAACAAATTAATAATTAGGAGGGGGGTCCATCTCTGTCAATGGCCATATGTGACCACTGTCCCTTATTGGTAGAATCGGATGCTAGATTCTTAACATTAGTATTTGTTTTCCCTTCGATTACATTTGGTGTTTCTTCGTATGCAAAGTCCTCTAGCCGCTTTAGTGTATTGAATACTGAGTCATAGAATCCCTTGTGGAATTGACTTCCTAGTTTACAATATGGATGTCCGCCGACCAGATTGTGATTTGGATTATGACAATCACCGTGCACAATCTTCTTTTTAAGATCAACAGTGAGCCATGAAAGACACATTAGTCCCAAGATCCAAAAGAAAGGCTCAAAATGAAACTTTACGTAAATCGTTGGGTTGTATGGATCACATTTATCCTGTTTTTGTTGTCCGACATATTCCTCGACCTTATCTTGTATCTTTGAGAAGATTATATTCATAAATTCCTTGTCTAATGTTGGTCTGCTACCAATTAATTCTTGGATTGAATTGTAGAACGATTCGATATCTATATCTTTCTTTAGCCATTTTGTATCACTCATTTACATTATGCTATAAAACAAATCGCATAGATAAACTTACTATTAAGTTTTAAATAGGACCAACATCAACGATCGTTAATAGCAAGGATGAGAATCTTAAATGACTCTGCTACAAAAATAATCACCTCCTCCATATAACAGAACAATATAAATCTCGGAAAATGGATAAAAGTCTCTGTTGAGCCTCTTGAAATAAGAAACTGCAATTTCGCACTAAAGAATAGCAATTTTATGAGTTTATACGGTCAGTATTAATCTCTTGGTTTACCATAATAAGTTAAAAAGTGGAGAATACTGGAAGAATACTGGAAGTTACTCAATGATTTCTAAATCTATTATTTATGTGTCTATTACCATTATTGGGATTGCAATGGCAGGTTTAGGTCCTACTGATAATGGGTAATTACTATCATTTTTATGTAATTGCTGATGTGAGTATGATTCCTACATAAATGATTTGGTCATTGTTAGCAGTGTCACATCTTTCTCCAAGCTCAAAGTCGAGATATCATTGTATTCAGATCCGTAGGCTCATTAATTCCATACGAACTTCATAATATAGCTCATAGGATAGTACAGTTACTTCTGGGTCCAATGGACAGAAATTATCAGGCTAAGAGGGATGCAACTTACGATAGATTCCTTTCATTGATTATTCTGTAGAAAACCAATAATATAGGCAAAGTTATTAATGTTGTCCCTAAACTTGGTGTAATAAGCAGAATTATTAATCCGATTGCAAACTATTTTATTGTAGATGGGGCAGTAGTATTGACGATCTTACTTTATACAAGAACTAGTAAAGGAGGAGAACAGAAGCCAGTTTAGAAATGTTGGCATATGGCTGTTAGGCTTGGGATAGATCCCTACCCTGGTTAGCTTGTTCACTAAATGCCCGGTTTAGATTGATCATCATGACTGTGGGCTGGCTACAGTGGCAAACACATAAATATTTTCTTTAGGCTTAGTAGAAAGTCCAAAAGTCAACAAATCTCAGCACGATCCTAAAAAGGATACTGTTTTCCTTCGAGATCATTTTAATGAAGTAGCTATAGTTTTTGAGACACTATGGTAACGTATCCGTTGTGGGCCATCTTGTTTCTCCTACCCAATTTTGAGATAGTTTCACATTTTTGGTTACACTCTATATTCTATTTGCATAGCTTTCCAAGGTTTATAGATATTACATCAAGATTATTTGCACCATGTAATCTATTAGTATTAGCCTTAACAGATTTAATTCTAGCATAGAATATTTACCGTGAGCAAAAACTCGCTATCGAACACTTCCTAATGTCTCTGATATGGTCTTAACTAGGCGGATATTGCGTTCAACTGTGTATCATGATCTAATCTCTTTAGTTACAGTGATATTTCGGAGCTCAACATGGTTCCTATCAAAGCTGTTATCCCAGTAATTGGAAAAAAATTAATTGTATAGCACATGTCCAAAAATTCATGTGAAGGTCGAAGATAAATTGAGCATTTTTACAATGGGTTAATAGGTGTAACCAGATTAGAGATAAATTCTCAGTATTTGATTTTCATGTCACCGATAGTTGACGACATGTGTTAATTGAAAGTGGATTGACGTTAAATATGTTGAAGCTTTCAGAATCTAATGTCCAATTTCTAATATTCTTCTATGGCTATAACACCAGACTCAACTTAATGATTTTTGTTATATAACAGTAGGCAAAAATGAAAGTTTATAATCGGCATCTAGTAAGAATTTCAGCAGCGAACTAAGGAATAACGTAAAGCAAGATGCATATCGAATAATTCTGTTATTTTTTCTTATGCCCGTAATCCCAGGTGGAATAGTAATCAGGTGTTATTTCCAAAATAACGGATTCTCTGTTTTTCACGTTACTCATTAGTGATGTAGCCATAGGATGTGCCAAACTTCCTAGATATCTGACCATTATCTTTTCAGCTAATGGTATATTATGAGTAACATTATCATGTATTCTTACCTTTCCCT
>JBQCDO010000026.1:0-3982 GCA_051961195.1 Nitrososphaeraceae archaeon
TAACTATGATTAACTCCTTACATACTCGAGTACTATTTCATTTAGCTTGTGCAATGTTATAGGCTTTTCTAGAAATTTTTCTATATCAGAATTTGAAGAGTTGGTGCATCGATTAATTCAAATGCACTCATAAGAATGACTTTTACATCCCGTCTAATCATTTTAATTTGTCGTACAAATTCATAGCCATTAAGATGTGGTATTCGGATATCTGAGATTACAAGATCATAATTGGACGGCGTCTGCCTAAATGTATCAAGGCCAATAACGGATCAGTAAAATATGATACCGAAAGACCTGCTGTCTCTAGACTAGCTTCATTAACAATACAATATCATAATCGTCAACAACTAGTAGTATCGTTCATCGTGAATCATAAGACTGAATTATTTACTGCCCTTTGATCAATTCTATAACTGTCTATCAATTATTCTGTCCAAGACTGCAAGAATGCTATGTTCTTTTCCCTGGAGGAGAAAGACTTCTTCTGACCACACAACTCCATCTACCTCATCTTTCTTCTTTACGTGTGAAATCAGATCCACTAATTGTTCGCTATCTTCATAAACAAATTCTCCTACTATATCGGAATTACCGACATGAATTCCAGCAGACATTATACCCTCTCCTGATAATAGTTCTTCTGCCATTTCCTTAATATTGCCAGTCCGTATATATACATGAAGTAAACCTTTCTTTAATCCTAATTTCTTGTAATTGGGTTGGAATATCTGCTTAACATATCCCTCTCTTAACAGAATCCTTGATCTCCTTTGTACTGTGGATAGTGGAATTTTCAGTTTTTCAGCAATGGCTTTATTATCTGCACCCTGTGTCAGAAGATTGAGTATCTGATAATCATGCTTGTCTAGAATATGCTCCTTAGCTGACAGCCGTTGCCCCATTATAGCATCAGATTCCACTTGCTAATCAAATTATAATTGATTGGTAGTGGAATATATAGTCCAAGGCTAATTAAAAAATTCAATTATATCATTTACACTATAGACGGCAAACTATTTAAGTTTGCTTATTTTTAAAAGATAAAGTAAAATCTAAGCAAAATTATGCAATAAAATATCAGATATTATGTTTAAATGACGCTTTCAGGAATCAACCATTTGTGGGTATTGTTCATTATTTATCGTTCTAAGTATTGGGAATAAGTAGTTTCCGTACAAAGATGTTAGTCAGACAAATTAACTATTCTGAAAAGATTTCACTTTATACTATAACTATAAAAGTAACTAATGTAACCAGCTAACTAAAAAATATTCCTACTAGATCAATTATTCTTATTTTTGGTATTATGACCATAGTTATTATTATTACCATCCATAATCAGAATGGACCGGCCATGACAGTCAAGTAACTGTGCCTTTTGACGCGTGGACTTGAAATGTGATTCATAATCCTTTTGATTATACAAGCAGAATTTCTTTAATTCTAAATCTTTATAACTTGATGGAATTGACCTTTCATATTCAAGGATTTTGTTTAGAGTATCGTTATCAATATTATCATCAATATTGTTATTGTCATTGTTGTCCCTGTAAGATGCAGAATTAAAGTGAAAAAATGAACCCATATCTGAAAATATAGTAATACCAGTTTTATTGTTTTTTATACCATGATTTAGTAATATTCTTATGAGTGATAAAAGGTTCAGCTTATTATTATTATTATTATTGTTGTTATTGTTATCATCCTTCTTCTTCTTTATCTATTTCATAATGATGAAGATCAGTTCCTGTGCGAGTAATTTATTTAATTAGTTAAAAAGTTAGCTAATTAATGTCGGTAGATTGAAAGTCATGCTCTAATGGATGTTGGGAAAATGGTTCAGGCTTTTCATACAAAGGCTTCCCAGTCTCAGCTGCCTGTCTTGGAATTTTATAAACCCATTCTTTACCATTTTTAGTTCTTACCAACTTTTTTCGATCAGAATAACGAGATAAATATGTTGAAATTATACTTAGTTGGGTTTGCTCTTTAAATTCATGCTCGTATATTTCTAGTACATCTGATGATGTGAAGGAATTGTATGTAAATCGGTTTTCTACGATATCCCATATTCTAGCGCCAACCGATGCTAAATCTTTTTTGTAAGGTTCGGAACTATGATAATCACGATTTACGGTATCAGGACCTTTATCTTTACCTCTTGCGTCTAGCATATCCATTAACTCAAAAACCTTCATAACTTTACTTTTCGATATATTGCCTTCTAGTGAAAGATTATATTTACCTCCTTCCTCGTCTTCCAATTCAATTTTTATCTTTCTTTTATCTAGGCCCAATTTACATACGTTACTGCAGATGACTTAATAGTCAAGCAAATAAACCTGATAGTAAAAATAGCTATGACGAATAGGTTAGCTTTTATTAGCTGAATTCTCATCAATAAAATAATTTGCATAACAACATGCAGATTTAGTCATTATTTCATTACACAAACTGTTCACATAAATCTTGCTTTTGATAGCTGTTTTAACATACAAAAATAATAAATTTGTCTATGGCATCAATGCGGGTTGTTTAATGTATGAGAATCTCGTCTAACAGAGAAATGTTTTTCTACTCTGAATTAGATAAAAAGAGAAATTAGTTGGAAAAACATAGGAGGCCAACAGGGGTAACCATAATTGCTGTCTTGACCATAGTTGGGGGTATTCTAATATTCATAGATGGACTATCTCTTATTGCATTATGGGTCTTGATTTCAGTTGCTCCAAGCAACCTGCCTCTGACACCAAATCCAAGTGATACCTCTCACAGCATAACACAATTTTTTGGAGCCTTTTCGGCTGTTATGGGTTGTGTATTTTTGGCAATGGGTATAGGATATCTCATCATGTTTTATGGTCTACTCAAAGGAAAGGAATGGGCATGGCTTATAACTATAGTCTTACTCATAATAGGAATAGTCATTCAATTAGTGTCGACTACATCTGGGGGTATATTCAATACATCTGTGATTAATCGAGATGAATTCAATAATAGATCTGTTGTTTCCGAAATCCCTATTAGCATAATAGGAATAGCACTTAATATCCTTATAATATATTATTTATTTAGATCGCACGTTAGAGCATATTTCGGCAAGATTACCTAATTGATGCTAACACCTCAATAAATCCTAATTATTATCAATTTTGACTACTTACTAGGGACACTGATTGACACGTTTTGTGATAAAGACAATCATTTAGTCGTTGAATAATTGGAGTACAGTATAACTAGTAACGGATATATCGGAGTAGTAAGGATAGCAACAATATATTTTGAAAAATAATAAAGATATCAGCAAGCACATAAGTATAGCTACTAGAATGGACTAACTACTGTCATTAAATAGCGAAACTAATTCTGATAATTTGATATCTCTTTGTGGCTCTGAGCTTACTATCAAATTTCAGTTAGTTATTCCTATTCTTCTGGTCTTTGAATGTCAAATGAGTATGAATCCTTGAGTCAGTCTTGTAGCCTTTTTTTCAAGCAATAGGAAATGATCACTAAAAGCCATGAGCCTCTTCAAAATTTAATACAAAAAAACATTATTAAAATAACGAAAATGTGTACTATTTGTTGTAAACTGGTCCCGCTATTGAATCCAAGCATCAAAAATATTTTACACATTAAATACTTTATCTATCTTCGAGAGAAGGTTATGTAAGATCTTTAATAATCTTTATTGCTTCCTCGGCTGTAAATGCTCTCAAAGTTTTGGTCCGCACATTTCCAGCTGACCCAACTTTGAGCATCAGAGACATTGCTACTTCATCGTTTGGGACATCCACAATAATTACCACATCGTATTCACCGAAAGTATAGTAACCTCCAATAAGTTTTCCACCCGCTTTTTCGACCGATGCCTTAAAGGAACTGTAACGGTCTGAAGATTCTTTGATTTTACTAATGCCCTGCTCAGTCCACTTTATGAGTAAGATATAGTGTGACAAATATTAGTTGGATACACAGG
>JBQCDO010000027.1:0-16549 GCA_051961195.1 Nitrososphaeraceae archaeon
CGAACAGCCTTAAGACAATGAGATTTGTGAAAACATTACAACATTTAACATGTAACGTCCAATAAAGCGAGCAAGATCATGCAGATAAGAATAAAGAATCCTCGCCATCACCTGAATACAAAAGAGAGTAGCCATGGCTCTTCTCAATTGTCTTTTGGCTCTGCTGCCTCCCTGTGAAATGTCAAAGCCATTCGTACTTCTGAAATCAAGAAAGGTATTGATAGCGATAGGTATTGTCATCATTATTATAGTTATTGGGACCAGCTCTTGTAGTATCGTTTTCAAATACTACAAGAGCTGCTCCTAGCTTTCAATTGAGAACGATAGACGGAAATCGCATATTGTTGACATCATTTAGGGGAAAGCCTTTAAGGCTATTTATTGCAGCTTGTCGTACATGCATAGACCAAAGTGAAGCAATTACCAAGGTGAAATCAGAATTTGGAAATAATGTAGATTTACTGGTGATAGACATGTGGACAATACAGGCAATTGGAAGTGACAAGTGCGTACGGAAAGTAGAATGAGACTGCAAAAGAGTTGCAGGATTTTCTTGCAAAACACGGCAATTCAAGGTGGAAAGTTACATTAGATACAGATAAAGCCAGCCGGAAATATGGTATTGTGGAAGTAGACTAGACAGTCATAGTCAATAAAAATTGTAATGTGGCATTCAAGAATCTAGGTTCTACGGGGTATCAATCATTAAGAGACGCAGTATCATGGATCGCTTCAATGTAGAATCATATTGTGGATGAATTGCTAACTTATGCCGCTAGATATTATACTATTTAGTTTCACTTTCGCCGCTGGAATATAGCGCTTTTGAACCTATGTGGCGTCATTATGCTTCCAGATTATATTCGAATTATATGGAAAAGTCCTTCAATTGCAAAGTGGTACTACGACAAGTAATCACAACAGCAAGTTTTCATCGCGAAAGCTTGTATATGCCTTACTTGGGGGCCTCGTAACTACAACTGGATTTATCACAATTCTCTCAGGAATCAGATTGGGCATATCTTATAATGTATTTAAGATAGTAAAATTAATTCTATGGATCGCCTATTGCAAGTCCACTTCTTGTTATAGGAATAGGAATAGCAACTTATGGCAAAATCCTTTTACCTCAACATCCCGACTCCCAAATTCTTTTCAGGAAATAGAAGTGATCGCAAGTTAAAAATAGATTACCGCTATTTCTTCTTGTTTAGAATAGGATACGCAATTATTTCACTAAATTGCACTTTGCCACTATTTCTTTTTTTGATCTCACAAGGTTATCTGCTGGAGGTTTAGCACAAGGTTTTATCATATTTCCAACTTAGGCATTAGGAGTGGGTACCATGATGACTATTATATCGACACTACTGGACCTCTCAAATCAAAAATTTTCTATGGTGTATTCGACAAAATTGGCGCATAATATAACACAATAACTAGCGTGATTCTAATTCTAGCTGGAACCTATCTGGTTTATTATAATATAGTTATCGGTAAATTAATAATGGCATAAGTTCGAGATCGTTTGGTTCTCACATAGTTAATCAATTGAATACAATCTTGAGATAACATTCAAAGAAATGGATAATTGATTTACCCCTTAAAGATGTCTACCAAATGTACTAAAATACTACCTCATCATTTGAATGGGACATTCGCTCAATTAACTTATCCTATCGGTTACTAATTAAAGGTTTCAATTGACATCAAGTAGGCCGATCTCATTGATTCGGTCTGACGACTCGGCTCCGCATATCTTTTTTACTCGGCATGATTTTCGTGATTCATGATTGTCAATAATGCTGCACTCTTAGAAGCTAGCTCGGCAGTTCTTGGATCCGATTCATCGCTGCCGACTATTATTACGTCACCACTTTCTGGTATCAAACTCGCGACCAGCAATTTGTATATTCGTATTTCATTTCTTAATGAATCATATCCAGTGAGAGGGATTACAAATTTTCGATCGATGTATAATAGAGTCGTGGCTCCCAATGCCCCGGTTTTTACTGCTGCATCTCTTTGTTCGATTCCAGATTTTATTGCATAGGCGAGATGCTTTACTAACACACCGTAATTATATTTGCCCAATGCGACAGAGCATTTTGGAATGACGCATTCTGTAGGGATGGAAGCATGCAACTGTGAAAAGAGATCAATGCCCTTATCGGATAACTTGGTTCCGCTATTACTAGTGAAAATCAAGTCTTGCATTTTCAAGTGTTTTACTAAAGTTTTGATCGAGCCTTCACCTAAATTAAGTTCCTTGCAGAGCAATTCCCTACTAATATGACCCTTATAATGCATTAGCTGCAACGTTTTAAATATATGTGCCATATCATAAGAAAGAATCCTACTTGGCGCATATCTGCTTGATATTTCTTGTAAGGTCTTAACGTAGGTATGCATTCTTGTCCTATCAATAATATTATTACTTTCGCATATTAATTTATTTCAAGAATTTATCCAACATTGCATTTTTCTGCCTGAATTTTTAGGGAATTTCTTGCATCGGATTTAGTCGTACAAAAATCGCGAAATTAATCCTATTCGAACAAACTAAAGTAATCTGTTGAATAGTATCTTTAGAAGTTTTAATTGCTTTAGATCTAGCCAACCTACCGATGAGAATATTGAAAACCATACTGAATAGCATAATTCAGTACAACTACTAGAGTTTAAGCAGAGAGTAAGATAGGATGACTGTTTTGATGCATTTATGTTAAGGAGTATTGATATTAATTAGAGATTCACCGTGATCACCATGATTAATATGATAGACACTTTGGAATAAGGAGATTTGAATTTGGGGCAACCTAGGCAGCATGACTTGCAAGTTTCATTGGAATCTACCTGTTTGTCTTGACAGAACTCAATTTTGTTCAGTAAAGATTCAGCTAGTCATCAAGTATCATCAAGTATTTCATCATCGGCAAGACATTAGTAATCAATTAGCAGGTTCCCATTTTAATTAGTAGTTATTTGGGATGCCTTCTATTAGTCTTAGGTAGAACTACCCTGGATGGGGTTTTTAAAGAGGAACTTTTTACATTAGTTTCAATCCCACAACTGACGTCCAGATTATAATGGTTAATTAGATTTTGAGTTATCCGCCCTATGTAATATTGAAGTACTTTTAGTTGGTAGTCTGAAATGTCCTTGGTCAAAATTTTTTTGACCGACATGGCACATTCAAACATTGGATCTAGCAAGGATTCGGCTCTTTCGGTAAGATAGAGTCTATTTATACGTCTATCATCGGCATCCGCTCGTCTTTTTACAAGTCCCTTCCTTTCCAATCGGTCGATCAGTGGTATGATGGATGATGCATCTAAACTCAGTTTGTTTGCAATTTCTCTCTGAGTGACTCCATTTTGGAGTCGAAGGATATTGATTGCTCTCCATTGAGCCAGTGTTACACCTACCCTATTCTGTAATTCTAAATCAAAGGCCTGTTGAATCGTCTTCGATGCCAAAACAATTTTGCGTCCTAAACTACTTTCATAATCGTACTTGGTTAGTGTCATTTTATAATAAATAGAGTATCAGATCGGATATAAAACATTTTAAGTCTTATATATCACTATAGTGTATACAATAATTGGGTATCCAGTTATATTGCATACTAGTCAGAATCACCATGAGGAAAGCGACAGCTCTTATACTTGTGAAGAGTGTGCAGATTCATTTGACAGTAAGTCTAAATTAGCCGACCACATTCATCGGATGCATGGTCTGTGAGCTTTGATACATGATAGCGTCATCGTATCAGAAATATTTGTGTAGGATCCATGATTTGGTGGTTAGATAATAAATGAATCATTGTCTGATTCTAAAATTCTTGTTATAGGCTTATCCACCTATGCTCAACACCTGAATTCAATTTTTACTTAGGATTTTAGCGAATCAATATCTGACAAGTAAAAACTGCCTAGTCTGGCTGCCAATTCATTAAACATAATATTTCTGGGAGTTATTGTAAAAGTGTTTCCAGATTGGTTCCAAATGAAGTTATAGATCGGCCTTTGCAGAGTCCCAATGTCGAATATCGCTGGTAAAATTCAGTGAAGGAGGCTAAGCCATTAAAATGTCCAGATTAATTGTTGTGGGATTAATTGCAGTTATGTGTACGCACATTGTGCAAGCATTAGCGTAAGACTATTCTTTCCAGACCTCTTTGTGATTGTATAAAACATATTCGTTCCCTACCGATTAAGCCTAGTAGAAACATATATGGCGAGAAACAGGATATATGTCCCATCCCGCTCAGAGCTATTTACTAAATGGATACGAAACACAATAAACAACGTACTGCGCACGTTTTATGTGGTATCTACTAGATAACTTGTAGTTGACAGATTAACCAGAGCTCTTGCTGCTGGTCAATTTAAACGAATCAATCATTTTTTGTACCGTAGGTAAATCGGAATCAAATTTTGAAGGTGAATTCTCATATGTGATGAAGTATACCTTATTTCCCACGATTGTTCCCGTCTCTAATCCTTTGATATTTTCGCCCTGGTCTGTAAACGAATACATAACTTTGTAGGCTGGAGTGCCGGCTAAGGTAACGCCGTTAAGTGTTGGCTCGCTTGCTGTGTAATTCTTTAGATCTATTTTGTTGTCAGATATAGAGTCAGACACATACTGTTTCAGGTTCTCTCTGGAATCAACCTTGTCCACTGATACATCGAACGTTGCTGAGGAACTAGTATCCTTGGGTGAGAACGTAACTATTTCTGTACTTGAATCACCACTATTATCATTTCCCTCTCCAGGATTCGAACTCCAGTTAGCTGGGTATTGAATGTTTACGCCATAGGAATCATTTTTGTAGGTTAAGAGTCCTGGAGGGTTGCTGCTGACGTTGGAAGTGGAAGCTGCAAAAACCGTTCCAGCTAATTTGGAGGTGAAGTTACTGGTTGGCACACCAATAATGATTAACGCTAAGCTAAGCGCACATAAGATGAACAGAACATGTCCGTAATAACGGCTTTGGAGTTTAACTTTCAACCCATGATTACTTAAGAACAATTTCACTTATCTACTACAAATAAATGAACTTCTTTTTAAATTTTAGGGAACAATAATCGTGGCCTGAAATAGATCCAAATAATAGGGGAGATTAATATCAGTTGAAAAATACGACCTAATCCTAATTATATATCAGGGTTGGATCTCTCCACAGGATCTGTTCTTATTTTTATGTCAATCTAAGACAGAGCATTAAAAATGCAAATGTATCAGAGGCATTCCGATTCTCAAGAACCTTGAGAATTTTAATTTATGACTAAAATATTACTCGCGAACCGGCTGATATGAGGTCTGCAACGCGTCGATCGCCCCCCATATAGTAGTTCTATATAAATGTGTAAGTACCCAGAGTAATGCCGAACGGACAATATTAGAGCGTATTGCGACAACATTAGCGTATGCTGGATATGCGATAAACATCAGGATCATACTGTTTTAGATATGCAAGTAAATGAGGTTAGGTTATTAAAAATAGGCATACCAATTGGACAGAATCTATATTAAGGGACTGTTTCAAAATATACGAAGTGATTTTGGTTTTCTATTGGCGAACTAATCAAAGTTGTTAAATTCGGTGATTCAATAAATTACAAAATAATTCCGAGATCTGAATCACTTCTACAAATATTGCAATTTCAAATAGGATAATGGAAAAGATATCACAAGTGAGCAAAGTGATGTTGATTATAGAAATTCATGTCCTTATACAGAGGTCAATGCAATTACCAAATTATCTAATCTACTTGAAAAATTATGATAAGTCCTCTGAAATAATTGTTCGTGATTGCTGAGCAAATTTCATAACCATTCTATTGTACAGAACAAGACCGAGGCATATCATTTGTTCGATTTCGTATGTTTACTGACACCAGTACCAAACTTTCATATGCAGTAAATAGTCTATTTATAAGTGCGTATTGCACAAGTTTATTCCAACTCGAAAAGCTATTTATTTGATATCGTCAATGGCTGCATAAGTAGAGTAATGAGCTAAATGATATTTGAAAGGTTAACGCAATATGGGCCTTTCCCGCTACGGATCCTAGCGGGAGTTGCATTTATAGCTCACGGTCTACCTAAGCTTTCTAATATCTCAGGTACTGAGCATTTTTTTGCCAATATGGTAGGTTTGCCAGCCTCGCTGGCTCTTCCCGTAGGATTGCTAGAAGTAGTAGGAGGCATTGTATTACTATTAGGACTGTTGACAAGGATTGCATCAATTCTTCTCATGGCGGAGATGATAGGATCAACAATCGTCGCCAAGCTACCGAAAGGATTTGTTGGTGGTTATGAACTTGATTTGTTGTTGATGGCTTTGACAATAAGCCTTATACTCACCGGACCTGGCAGATTATCAATCGAGTGGAATATCTTGCGTAGAGAGATATTTCCTAGAGGAAAGCAGATGATATTACAACAAAAACAAGGACTGTGAGGGTTAAATCATAAAATGTAGTTCAAGTATGATGGAATCTATGGCAGCATCTTGAACTGACATTTAGTACCAATTCCAATAGGGACTTTAATATCGATTTTGAACGCGAACCTTGGGAATTCCTCCCGCCATACTTCCAAAAGGATATAAAAGACAGAATGGAGGCATGAGTTTTGATCGTAAATCATTTTCTATTGTGGAGACATAGAGATAGCAGTTTTATATGGTGCCTGATTCTATGTGTAAATCAGAGAATGAAAAGATTATTACTATATACAAACGCTGAAAAATCCGAGATTTTATTTTTTATAAATGTACAGCCTTAGACCCTAATCCTCTACCTAGGATATTTAAAACTGTTGGCGCGTCATTTCACTCTACAGGAGAATGATATATTGTTGGCTCAATTTAGATCCCTTTCACAGCTTTAAGTACCATGAAGAATTTCGCTGTCGCCACAAGACTTCCGTGTGAAATTAGCCTAAAAAACTGAATCATTATGCGGATATCAGAAGTTACTATCTATCTGAGATTGTGGTAGAACTTAGTTTACTGAATTAATTCTGACCTCCACGTCGACGATGTCAAACCATCAATCTTGATTTCTCACTAAAGCCTACTCTAAAATACATAGGCTTACGTCCTGCTAACATTTAATGATTTTATTTGGTTTGTTTTTTTATGACTCGTGCGTTGTATCATTATCGTTAAGGTAGTAGAATAAATAGATAGCCTATTATTGAGGAAGGCAGAAAATTAATAAAGTATCAATTCAATACGAGGTCTATTTGATCCAGATGTGATTTTATGAAAGAAGACCCTTTTAACAACAAGAAAAATCAAGGAGATAACAAATTGGGACGTGAGTCATCGTCGGATATAAAATCCAGTATAATAGAACCCACTAAGAATATTAGGACTTCAGTTTGGATTATCATTGCCGTTCTAGGATCTACCATTCTTATCACGATGTATGGTGAGACAATGCTATTGCCAGCAATCAGAGATATTATACGAGAATTTAATATTTCCTATAGTACATCTTCATGGTTGCTTACAGCATATCTCATCTCTGGTGCAGTTGCAACGCCCATCGCTGGCAAGTTGTCTGATATATATGGGAGTAAGAAAATGGTTCTATCGATACTAATAATCTATATTACAGGAATTAGTATTGGAGGATTCTCAACTGATCTATCTATCCTTCTTCTAGCTAGGATTATTCAAGGAATAGGCATTTCCATGTTCCCGATAGCTTTTGGCATAATTAGAGATCAATTACCTAGAGATAAACTTGCTATAGGAGTTGGTGTATTTAGCTCAATGTTTGCTGCAGGATCTGTGGTAGGACTAGCCGTTGGTGGAAACGTTATTCAGGCTTTTGGCTGGCATGCGACATTTCTTTCGATAATCCCTTTTGCAATCAGTCTCTGGATAATTATAAAAATAATCATACCTCATGACAAAAGAGATGCATTAACAGAACCTGGAGACAATAAGTTAAGAACAAATAACGATACTGTCAATAGTAAGCTTAGTCCTAGCGACCTTGATATTGTTCGCAGGCATAGCGTAAGGCGAGGCCTTGATATAACAGGAGCGATTGCATTGGCTGCTACGATTGCCTCATTTTTACTAATGTTAACCTATATAGGAAACAGCAGTTACAGTGGCAATAATGGCCCAGCATATCCTACACAGATCATAATAATATTGCTTGCACTATTATCCCTAGGCTCATTGTTGATTTTTATTATCATAGAGAGAAGGACACAGACGCCATTAATTGAGCTTAGTTTAATGCGGAATGGAATACTTCTTCCTGCCAATATCATTATCTTGATTTTTGGAATGACTATGTTTATGGTCTACCAAACTATTCCGATAATGGTAAGAAGTCCACATCCTTTTGGGTTTGGCGGGAATGCGGTCGAAAGTGCAATGGTACAACTCCCATTCATGATAGTATTTTTGATATTTGCCCCCGCATCTGGATTTATAGTATCCAAGATCGGCAATCTTAGACCCACTATTGCAGGTACCATTATAATGACAGTCGGTTTTTTCATGCTCTATACGATTCATTCTACAGAATTAATAATTGCAATAGACCTGGCTATAGTGGCTATTGGAATTTCTGCGATACAAGTAGGTGCTTTTAATATCACTATGGAGTATACTCCTCGCCAATTTAGCGGAGTATCACTTGGCGTGTCAGTAGTATTGGTATTGATTGGAAGCGCGATCGGACCCGTTATTGCGGCAACGTATATGCAGACTCATCAGTCGCTTGCAAGAGGAGTCATCAGTGGTTTCTTTCCTTCACCTATATCATACAATCTGATATTTCTTACTGCATCCTTGATTTCAATTATATCTATTGGGCTCGTCCTGGTGTTAAGGCAAAAGATGCTACAAGTTTCAACTGCAGTAGTAAAGTCATAGTTATTTAGTACTGTTGGAACATCGAAAATGAATGGTCCACTGCGCAGAGAACGTACATCCTAATCCTCTGCTTATTGTCCAACTCTGAAATCGCTAGAAATAAGTGTGAACGAGTAGGCATTCAGATTTACGAGAGAATGCAATCTGCTTCTATAAATCCACGTTCATAGATTAGCCGAAACATTGTCTCCAGTCACTTGGAACCTAGATGAAAAACATATCTATTAGTGGTGTGATATTAATGCTTGTGTAAGTGCTCATCAGTATGTATATGGGGATGCGTATGTTTCATCAGGCCATGTGAATGCAAATGATAAGCCTTACGAATGAACGCATATAATGAACTAATACCAAATGAACCAGCCCCGAATAGGACAATTGTAGCACCAGACGCAGAATCAAAAAAGAAGCTGGTATACATACCCAGGAAGGCTGTCCCGATACCAATTACAGATGAGAGGACAATCATTCTAAGGAAATTGTTCGTAAGCATTCTAGCAGAGATTGCTGGCGCTACGATAGCTGCAGCTAGCAAAGTTACCCCGATACTGTTCATTGAGGCTATTACAACAAGAGCAAGTACTAGTGCAAAAGCCATTTCAACGATTTCGGTTCTTATCCCATACACTGTGGCAGTTTCGCTATCGAACGAGACAAATAATAACCTCTTTTGGAAGAAAAAGATAAAAATGACTGTCAGTATTGACACTAGGATAATAACTATTAGGTCTTGATCGGATATACCAAGAATGTTACCAAATAGAATAGCTTCAAAGTTCCTATGAAAGCTCTGAGCGGCAGTAATGAATAGCACTCCTATTGCAAATCCAGCTGTTGTTACGACACCAATTGCAGCATCAGCCTTTATCTTTCTGCGTCTACTAATTTCGTTTATAAGTACTGCAGATAGAAATCCCCAGATGGCTGCTCCAACGTAATAATTAAAGCCAACTACATAACTTACTACCGCACCACCAAATACGGCATGAGACATGCCATGGCCGATGTAGCTCATGCCGCGCAACACAATATAAACTCCAAGCAGTCCACACGTGCCCCCTACCAGCACGGCAGCAGCGATTCCCCTTGTAAAAAACTCGTACTGAAAGGGGGTTAGGACATCCATGAGTTTATCACTCCGAGGCTCTATTGTTGTAAGGCCCACTTCCAGTAGTGTCTACAGGTTCGGAGATCGGAATAACATCATCATTAACCAGCAAATTGTTGGAATCTACTGCTAATCCATATGTTTTTAATAGATTATCTGATGTGAGAGATTTATTTGGCGGTCCTTGTGAAATAAGGTGTTTATTAATACATACCACCCAGGGGATTCGTTTACCTAAACCAGTAACATCATGCGTAGTCAGAATTATTGTCATTCCCTTCGAGTTCAAATCAGTCAAAATGCCAAAAATTTTTTCTCGAGTATTGTAGTCTACCCCTGACGTGGGTTCGTCTAATATTAGAATTTCTGGATTGCCTATTAACGCTCTGGCTAGAAAAACTCTTTGTTGTTCTCCTCCTGAAAGCTCTCTAATTTGTCTCTTTGCATGCTCGGCTATTTCCAGACAGTTAAGCATTTGTTTAATTTTTTCTTTGGTATTTTTATTAAACCATGGATAAATACCCGAGCGACTCCATATGCCCATACCCACCACCTCAGTCACTGTAACTGGAAAGTTCCAATCAACGCTTTCAATCTGTGGGACGTAACCAATCGAAGAACAAGGTGTTATCATAAAATTCTTCATAGGATCCACCATAGATGAAATCAGTGAAGTTAAGGTAGATTTACCTGCTCTGTTGTTAATCCTATTTTTAGAGCTAAAACTGATATAACCATGCCATGGTCTATGAAGTCCTATAACAAGCTTCAAAAGGGTAGATTTCCCCGAGCCACTTGGTCCCAGTAAGCCAAGGAATCTACCTTTAGGTACGTCGAGGTCTATTCCTTCAAGTACTGGCACATGTGGCTTATAGCCAAACTCCAGATTTCTTATTGTTAGTATAGTTTCAACTTTGTCTGGCCTAGGTTCTATCTTGTCATTATTAAAATGCGGTGGTTTATAATCCATATTTCAAATCCTTCTTGATGTAATTTATCAGCGATGATATGACCAGTGTTGTAAACATATTAACTGATGATTAGAATGTTTTAGGAAAGTTTGCCGGTCATGTATATTGTGTGGTCCAGAGTTAGTCATTAGCTCTCATCAACCATTGCCATGTAAGTATGTGTTGGCAGGATTTATGCTAGTTAAAGCATTTGTGTTACCACCGAGAGGTATTATCATATCTTCCATATCTTTCAGCATCATTCCCACGTATGTATGATTGGAATTAGTTGGTTTTCCAGGCAGGACATCATCGGCCAATGAGGTGACGGATTTCACGTTCCCATCTTTGCCAATTTGATCCATTATCTTGCTTGGAAAAACCTCTGAACCAAATATTGCTGGCACTTTCTCATTTCGTATTTGATCTATCAGCCTTGCTACCTCCTGTGGTTTTGGTTCTCCAAAGTCAGATGGCTGTACTGCACCTATCACGATCATGCCATATCGAGGTGCAAAGTATGCCCATGAATCATGATAAGTTAACAATTTCCTGTTCGAAGGTGGTATGGTTTGGACAGCATTTTTTATCCCTTCGTCCAATTTCTTTAATACTGTTATATACTTGTCTGCATTGGACCTGTAGTATGCAGCATTTTCTGGATCTATCTGGATTAACTTATTTCTGGTCAGATTCGCGTAAATCATGGCATTTGCAACATTTAGCCAAAGATGCGGATTTGGATCCCCCTTTCCTTTTGGAAAGCTAAAATCGTAAATCCATTGGTTTCGGTTTATAGTATTATCTGCAAGCTTAAGGACTTGTTGACTTGGATTGTGTGCTCTTGACGCGTTTGAAACCTTTTCCACTCCCGATTCCAGATGCAATCCATTAATTATTACTAGGTCTGCATTCTGTATCTTGACTGCACCAGAAGGGGTCAGTTCAAACGTGTGAGAGTCAACGCCATCAGGTATTAGTTGAGAAAGTCTAATCTTGTCACCTCCTATATTCTTCACAATGTTTGCAATAGGAGCGACTGATGTAACGACGTTAAGCATTTTAGTACTTGCAGATTTTCCTGCCTCATTTAAGCGACCTGAATTAAGAGTAACCGTGAACAAATCGCTTCTTAAGTTAGGTATCGTTATCGAATATGCAATGGCGGAATGACCAACAAGTACTGATATTGTAGATAACATACCAATCGTTACTATGAGTCTACAAGATAGCATTTCATATTTGGTTGAAAGCCGAAGTATTAATAGTTTTATATTTAGTAATATTCACTATTAATTTAATTGCTAATATTAGTATTCTTCGCTATCCCTATGACAAGTTAGTGAGGTAACATAAAACTAGATATAACGAGACCTTAATGGCACCTACAAATTTCGATGGTAGTTGCAGCCAAATTGGACCATGCGACGGATAGCAATAGGTTATGTCTGAAGGTTATCGATCCATATAAAAAAAAGTTTTTGGCTGCAAGCTGAAATCAATATTAAGTAGGATCAAATTTCCAATTCGTGTAAATAGGTTTTTTGTAGCATGATGTATATCTTTTCTTCATCAAAAGAAAAGTTTCTTGTGGCTGGTAGTCTATTCGTAATTTTACATTCGCAATGCGTAGGGTCTGTAAAACAAAAATTTTGTATTATATGAATGTGATTTAATTAGTTGTATCAGGTTTTATGCTACCTCGAGACATTCGATATTAATGGGCTGAATATGCGTAGCTCTGGCTCAAATCATCCAAAAGTGAGGTCTTGTTATAGTTTACACGGTACATAATAATGCAAGGTCCTTTCGATGAGACAACTGAAGCTATAAAGTAGTCCGATAAACTAATCCCAATTTTATTTGTTAGACTCGACTTTGCATAATATCGAATAATATTAGACCATGTCAAGTACTATCTTCGTAGTCTGTTCAATAATTGAGTTTTGTGGTTAAAAAGTGGTTACGAAGTGGAGCTTTAGACTTTTTATGCCTCGGTTTTCTGACAAATACTTGGTTAATTCTTTTATCTTTTTAATTTCTCCTCTTACCATGATAGTTTCCAGGCAATGGTCACCCTGTAGATGTAAATGTGTAGTTGCGCCTATAATATCCTGATATTCGTGTTGAACCTGTATCGATTTTTCATCCTGATTATAGACATGATTGTCATAGACTATTATAATTGCACCAGCCCCATACCGTTTATCGCCAGTATTCCAATCATAATCATTCACAAATGAATGAATTGCTGTCTGGAGCGCTTTAGATCTGTCAGTATAACCAGATTTCAGCATACTCTTATCAAATTCCACTAATAATTTTGTAGGTAGTGACATACTTATTCTAGTGACTGGTTCTCTTTTCTTATGATCGCTAAGTAGATATCTCTTCTTCAAATCCCATTTTATATTATACATACAGGAATTTTTAATGTTTTATAATAGAACGGATTTCTTTTTATTCTCGACCCTTTGCTGGATCTAAAGTTTTTTTTTACAAAAATCTATATTTGTCATTCAATAATAGCCAGCGAGCAATTGGAACGAGGCTTTTCCACATCCACCAGGATAATATTCAGACCTGAAATAATGCGTAAATCGAAGATAGCAGGATGCTTTAAACACTATGGAAGGAATAATATCGTTGTAGAAGTTGAGGCGTAGACTATCCAAGAATTAAATGAGGTGATCAGTTAAAATAAAAGCTACAAATAATGATCCATTATCACAACGATAGCGAGATCTGGAGAATAGTTATGATTTCAATCCATTATAACTAGATTCGGAAATTTGATGCCTGTCCTGTCGATTTGATCCAATCTTATACTGTGTAGAATCTATCAATTAAAAGATTTAATGATTGTCACTTTATGGATTCTGAATGTATTAGAAGCAAGTCAAAAGATAACTATTAATTCGAATTGAGTTTAATATCATATAGGTTACGGCTGCTCTACAAAATAGACTGTGGATTAAGTTGACTTAACTCTAGATATTACATCCATTTGCGATATTTGAAATGACATCCTAATAAAATTATGTGCTAGATAGTAATTTTTCCGCCTTGTCGAGGTTAGTATTAATCTTTCCAATTAGTGTTTTGATATCATCTACTGGTACCTTATGTTTGATCTGCTCCCTTAGATCTCCTCTCATCATAAATTCAGTATTTTGTTTCAATGTTTTATCGTGCTGTTGTAATGGTCCTTCCACAAATTCAAAGTTATCTAGATATGCCTTGGTTGCAAGCGCTAGGGCACCAGTATAATTCTGTCTTTGGTATATATCAACGGTTTGCTTTAATAGTTGTCGCACATTCGTAATATATTGAAGTGTCTTGATATTTGAATCGGATCTAGTCCCGGTTAATGAAGTACTCTTAATTTGGCTTGAATTATTCTTTGCAAAACTACTGTTGGTAGTAACGCCCACTCCAGTATCTGCTGCATATGCCAATCCAGTGTGAGTACTCGATGAGGGAATCACTGGGAGCTCTGATAGTGAAGTCGTACTTATTAATAGTGTCAAAGAGATTATCATTATTGTGATTATTGCTACACGACTCCTATTTAATAGACCAAATTCTTCGTTCATGATTTTAACGAAATGAAGATATGGAAAACGTATTTAATCCAAGCGATGATTCTCCATCGCGAGAATAAGTGAAATAGGCAATGAATCGATAAACTGAACAAAGTGATGAGGACAGTCACTCTTATTTCTCAATACATGTAATTCCATTGATTGTTTAAAAAAGAAATGTGGTTCTAGGCTAAGATATGTTAGATTAGAATAGATTAGTTGTATTGGAAAGTCGAAGTAATCTCATTTCGCTTAGCCAAAACTTTAGGCAAATCATACTTTGGCTAGTCCAAACTAGTAATATCTTTTGGGAACATGTCCTCTTTTGTCGCCCACGTAGGCTCGCAAACTGATGCATACTATCTATATTGAAACATCGAATCTGGAGCTGTGAAATATATTTGTCCATAGTTCTGTTGGTATCATAAAAGCACCGATCGTATCTGTAGTTGTTCTATTACTCCAGGACTGATTTGAAGATGTCCTAGAGGGTTGATAGATTGCTCTGACATTTCCTTTCACAGTAAAGCCTTACTATCAGAGATTACACTAGGATGTGGATATTCAAAATATTGTTTCGAATATTGTAAGGAATATCTTAGGATTATGAATGTAGCAAAGGAAAAAGAATATGCCACTTTGTCTAGTGCAGCAATCCTTCTGAAACTCGCTGTCTATCATGTAATTCAATCTATAAGAAACAACCCAGAACAGTATATCCCCCTAATTTGAGATAATTATTCTTCATCGAATTATAATATACCATCAAGTTCATATTAATAATTACATTGCGCAGGATTTTGAGATAATCCTGGTAAACGATGCGGCTAAACTTTATGGTAATCTGGCTAAGGATTTGCTAGATGATATTCTTAGCAAATATGATATAACCATCTCACGATCCTCTTTACCATTAATATCGCTAACAAATCTAGGCTGAACGTCAAAACTTATCTATTGAGTACAAATCTATAGTAATGCTTGATCTATACGACTTAGCTAGCTTAAGCTCTATAAAGATGAGTCTATACCACAGGAATTTTCGATAAAGATCCAGCATATTTTCTGAACAAGCACTTAATAATCCCTTCCTTGCCGTTTTGGGAGGCGATACTTCTGATAGTACGATTGAACTTTATGAATCCTGGAAAAACAATCCTAATAGAGATATGAATACGGTAGCTGTATTAAATAGCGATTTTAACCTGAACGAATTTGTTCCTCTTTTTACAAAAATGAGAAATTCTATAAATGTATACCAAAGCATGTTGGAAAGAATGGCACATCCAACTTTTTGACACCTCTTTGGGATCCGAGTGATGTTTATAAAAGTTTCACTGTCGTCTTTCATAATTTAGATAAGTGCCCCATGTGAATAGACTGAATGATCGGGTAGCAGATAGCTTTGGACATATATATAACGCATCCTAGTCTCCTTAGCAGAAACATCTACTTGCGTTGTAGATGATGGATTTGTCCCATCTTCTATGGGAGTTAGTTCATCAATAACAAATTCAGCGTTTGCTTTTAAAATCACAAAAAATGTCGTATGATTACCAAATCTTCCAGTGGAACCAGTTATGATTGGTACAAAAACATTATGCTTTTCTAATGACTCTTTTGGTAGCAAAATACCCATGTATGAATATGTTATATAACGATAGTTTAGAATTTCACATATAATTATATGCTAGAAAATGTTTGAGACTATATCCTAATCTCAGTGGCTGAGTTCTTTTGGCGTCTCCAGCCTCTTGAAATACAGATAATCGATGGATCAGTAGGTACTATCAAGACAGAACGATAATCAAGCCTTTCTATTTTTAGAATCAACGCATAGTATAATAAACGTCATTTACCATTGCATATGAATGAATTTAAGACGAGTCAACTATCCGGTATTCATACTAGTCGGCATCGTTGCATCTATAATTTATGTAACATCTGCACTTAATACGACTAACCCACTTCTATCTTCAGCATTTGCGGC
>JBQCDO010000028.1:0-12194 GCA_051961195.1 Nitrososphaeraceae archaeon
CAATATTTTCTATAGTATCTTCTGCTTGTCTTTCTACCATAATGCTTTATTATATGACAACAACTTTCATAATAGTTTCATAAACTCGCCTCATCGATCTGGATAGATGGATTTTGTTCCTTTTTACATACAATACATCGTTGTCCTCCTCCTCCACCCCTCCAACAGGTATAAAAAAAGACGTACATGTGTCCAGCATACCTACTAGAAGCGCTTATTACATTACGATATACTTTTTGAGTACATATAATCAGGCTAAAGTCGGATAATCGAGAATCTAGTTGATTCTTTTACTAACTACTTCCAATTTGCTTTGTCTATGTTAGTAAAGTCTACCTTTTTCAAATTCATTGCGGCTGACTAAGCAGTGACAGCTGTTTCTCTACAGTATTGATAATATGGAAGAAACAAGTGTTGCCTATGCCGAGGCTAAATTAGTAAGAATTCGTATAATATATTGATTATCGCATAATTATAGTGTTGAAATGGTTTCCAATATTTCTATATTGTTTCAAACTTGTTTCTGTACAGTGTCAAGCCTATTCTCTCTGAATATGGTTGACCTTTTGCGAAAGATTCTGATATCTTTTGAATAAATTCTGATTTTGCTTTCGGTGGAACCATAGGTTCAAGTGGATCAACATATGCTTCGATTATTACTGGTTTTTTTTCCGTATCTTTGTGCATTGCCATTTTCATAACTGGTCGTATATCCTCTGATTTCTTTATAGTATAACCGTTTCCACCACAATTTTTAGCAAATCCCGCAAGGTCGATGGGTGTAAATTCGACGCCATACTCTGGGTTGCCAAGATAACCCATTTGCTCCCACCTAATCATTCCGAGGGTATTATTTTTTAAAATAATGACCTTAATGGGTAGATTATACTGGACCGCAGTCGCAAATTCTGCCATGAGCATCATAAAGCCGCCATCTCCCACAAATGCTACACATTGTCTTTCCGGGTATATCATCTGCGCAGCAATGGCATAAGGTAAACCACAAGCCATGGATGCAAGAGTACCGGAAACAGAAAATTTCATGCCATTTCTAACATTGATATGACGTGCAGCCCAGAAGGTACTTGTACCACTGTCGATAGAAATAATTGCATTGTCTTCTAATTCTTCTGAAACAGCTGCAGCTATTGTCTGAGGTTTAATAAGTTTATTATTATAAGTAATCTCACCACTATAGTTACTACGGTTTCGGAATGTCTCCAGCTTACTAGTCCATTCTTTCATAGCTTGCTGTTTATCCAATAAAAATGAATTATTGCTATTTTTATTTTCTTTTTGTCCTTTATTATGACTATCAAGTAAGGGTATTAATGCAGAAAGAATAATTCTGGAATCTCCTAAAAGACCAACTTCAACCGGATATCTAAGACCTATTTTCTCCGGCTTGATGTCGATTTGAATACCCCTTGCCTGACCTGGTTTAGGGAGATAATCTATGTACGGAAATGATGTCCCTACCATAAGTAACGTGTCTGCTTCATTCATAGCATCGGTAGCTGGTTCGGTTCCCAAAATACCTAATATGCCAATATTATATGGATTGTCATCTTCAACTACGGCCTTGCCCAAGAGCGATTTTACTATTGGTGCATTTAGTTTTTCTGCAATTGCAAGTACCTCATTTCTTGCATTTAGTGCCCCTTGCCCTATAAAGATTACAATTTTCTTTCCCGCATTTAGAATTTCAGCGGCATCTTTTAGTGTTTTTTGACTTGATGGCATAATATCAAAATTAATTAATTTATCTGAGGTATGTCCCGGTACCTTATGCTTCGAATATTTACCCTCTAGTATTTTTTCTTGAACATCTATCGGCATAGTAAAATGACTAACTCCTCTTTGAGACAGAGCAGCTCTACAGGCCATATCGACAACCATCTCAGCTTGTTCAGGTTTGTTTATTATGTTGTTGTATACAGAAACATCTGAAAAGAGTTGTAACTGATCTACATCTTGTTGATATCCTGATCCCATTAAATCTGAGTACGTTCTACCAGTAATTGCAACTACAGGAGTACCATCTAACTTTGCATCATACAACCCATTTAGAAGATGAATAGCGCCAGGACCAGATGTAGCAAGACAAGCTCCTAATTTTCCAGTATATTTTGCATATGCTGATGCCATAAAGGCTGCTGATTCCTCATGCCGTACTAATACAAATTTTATTTTATCTTTTCTAGTCCGTAATGCTTCCATAAATCCATTTATTCCGTCACCAGGTAACCCAAAAATGGTATCTACTTTCCAATCAATAAGTGCTTCTGCAACGATATCTGCACAATTGAGGTTGTCATATTCAGCCATAACTTACTACATAAAATATTGTACTGTATCAGTTATCTATGTTGGTGGGTTTACAATGATACATAAGAATGTGTTGTAATTGATAAACAACGATATCTGCGTTTCTATTTTTATAATGGTAAAGTAGGCGCTGGAGACACCCCTATACTCTTATCTAGTAGGTTGTATATCAAGGAAGTGGTAATAGTCGATTAATCATTTCCTACAAAGACTGTATTAAAGATTCAGAGCTCACTAATACTAATAATTTCCTTCGAGATTTCAAATATAGCAGCTAATAATGGTATTAGCAGTAATAATAATAATAATAACGAAAAGACTAAATTAGTTTATGGTATAAAAGAGGCAAGCAAAGCCATTTTAGACTTAACATCTAATGCGGACACCGCAATAGACCCTTGTCTAGACCCTACTGGATCGTCCGTTATGATGGGTGTTGACGCAATAAAAAATGAGAGACAAAAGCTAAAAAAAGACAGATATGTTACTGAGGTAACTAAGGATATCTCTCTTATTGTAAAGAGTTATCTGAATTTGCAGAGGTTCCCTCTATCATTATTGAGCAAAGAACAACCAAAAAAAAGTAAAGTGGGGGTGGCAAAAGAAAGACTACAAAAAACTATCATCCTCTAATGCGTAAAACCATAATGGTACTATAAGCAAAAGACTTGTTCTCTTCCATATTGTAAAAAAGGCGAGGAAGACACTGAATATACTGTAAACCTGATATACATTCTCCAGATCTTTATAATTAGAACTTTATTTATTTATAGAAAAATTAAGAGAGTATAGAAAAATTGGCGCTAGATCAATAATATCAGATTATAGAATGTAAGAAAAAGAAAGCGTTACCTAATTACAGATTGCCTAGATTACCATTCAATAATAAGAGCTTTGACTGGTACAAAAAGGACATTTGCTCTTACGTACAGCCACAGATTGACTTTACATTCATTTTGTCGTCTATATTGAGTTATTTATGGTATACTCTAGAGAAATTAGAATTTACCCCTTACAAAAATCGAGTTTAGAACCATATGAACAGATGATAGATTTCCTATTTATACCAAAGAAACAGTATTGAATTACATATAATATTGTACCAATTCAATTTGAATTTCAGAAGGGTAGTAACACGATGTTATGTTTAGCACATTAGGAACGATATGTAATATATCATCATTAATTAGTCATAGAATAATGGGTAATTACATTATGAAGATTTATCTATACTGAATATAATGTTTCAAGATAGCAGTCCGAAGTAAATGGGATTGTAATACAACTATTAGTTAAAAATAGATTCGGTCTCTTACTTCGGTGTTAATGGTTTTGCTGTTGCATCTAATGTATATGTTACAGTAAATTGTTGGCCGTCAGTTTTATGAAAAACAAGAGCGCTACCTGCAAATATAAAAGATCCGGTACTTATAGGAGTATTAGTAATTGTTACAGGAGTATTAGAAAATATCGTCATTGGAGATAGAGCAATCCTAGTAGTATTATCGATCCATTTACCAATGAGGGGTGCCCCGTGTCTGATATCTGGAATGACTTTGGGATCATATTTATGCTCTACCTCTACTTCGATAGGTTTACTAGCAGTAAAAGTAGCAGTGCCTACCCAAATCTTTCCATCATCTCTTATTGGAAGAGCAACTACTATCTGATGTGGGACAGACTGATTATTTGCCCGAGCATTTGGAGCTGGTACTGACATAGACGTATTCTGTACAGTTATTATGTCATGTAACATAGAAGTAGATAATTGCTGTGGCTCCTCAGCATCTACTTCATTGATGAATGCTTTGTTAGTCGATAATGGTAATAGCGTCCCCAGAGACGTTAAAATAACCACAAGAATGGTTGTATTGCTGTTTAACATAGGCTTGCTTCCTTTGTATTGAGCACCATACGCTCTGAGGAGGTATTAATTGTTTCTGCAGAAGCAGATGGTGTAATTCTATACTGCCTATTATAATTACGTGCAACTAGAAAAGGATTCTTCTCCTGTAATAGCTTCATACACTGTGTACTTTCTGATGTACCGGAGTTGAAGGTGAGAATGAAGATGAACTAAATGAATTTATCATTTTCTGAAATATAGGCATGTATGTTGAAGTTTCAGATGTATCGACATTAGCTAAGAGCATAAATGCTTCAGCACCTTTCAACGACCATATTTCCGTTGTAGTGATTGGTAAGATGCCCTCCGTGTGCATATATTCTATTTTATAGAACGGTGAGCCTGTTGAAGTTATAAAAGGACCAGAGCTTACTAAGTGAAAGTCTCGATACTATGATTCAAGTGTTGAGATCCTTGTATTACCGAAACTGTTTAGAGATATAGTTGGGGAAGATAACTGGTCAGCAGATATCATTACATTCTCTAATACTCCTGAATCATGACTAGCGGGAGGATGTTCACTAATAGGGGAGCTTGGAATCATCCATGATATATTTGGCAAGGTACTAGTTTTCAGATCATTAAATATCCTTCTTTATATCATTTAGGGAAAGTGACTATAATAATTAAGATCAAAATCTTAGCAACATTCCAAGAGTAATTGACTATTTATGTTCTGCAAAAAGATCTGAAATAATATGGTCTTTTTACAGTATCTGTATAAACATGTTCATGCATTGTTTAACAATATAAGGACCGTATACAAGTATGCTAATAAAATCTTAATTCTTCCAATCTCGTTTTGCCGTTAATATTCACAAAATAATCTACAATTCTAACCCTGTTATCTTTCTGTAACTGTTCGAATGAAATCTGTAATAATATTATTGTCGGCGCAGAAAACTGCTGTCCTAATCTATTCTTCCAATTATGCAAAAATAATATTTAAGTCAAATTAAAATCTTTGAGATTGATCAGAAATGCATTAGGAACATCTTCGCATCAGAAACTTTCATCAACTGATTGGAATCTCCAGCCAGATATTCTGATGGCATCAGCATAAATAGTTCTTCAGAAATCAATATTGACGATATTTTAATTGGATTATTTGATCAATAAAATGAAGAATTAAAAAGGGATTTGAAAGTTCTTGATAAAAGAGTATGATAATGAGCTTGCTACGCTTGCTATTGTAATCACCTTCAATTTAGACCTTGATAGGATATGGATTTGTTGCTTCTTCTATCATTTTTGCATTGTTTACTAATACCCTAGACATTTCTTGGGTATTGTCCTTGACATATTGCATAGACATACCGATAGCACCAGTATTTGTAAAGATCATATTATTGTACATTCTAATTGTTGCTATGGTACCATCTGAAAAACTGCTTACTACTCTAGCATAAGTTTCTGTCATTCGTTTAGGCGAATTCCAGAAATAGTTGTCAAAGAATGAACTCCATGCGGTTTGAAAAGAACTTGTTATTTCTTTTTGAGATTCTAGATAATTCTCAGCTATCCCTCTTGCAGCCTGAACTATTTGCTCCTGATTGTCGGTAACTGTCTGCATGTATCTTGGAAGCTGTCTATGTGCTTCATCAGTTGCAACTCGAATGTTATCCTTAGCTTTCTCAAACGTTTTATTAATCAATCGTTTACTATTTCGATAATTGTCATCAGGATTTACCGTGGCATTGTTGTTCTCATCAATATGGTCACTTGTATTTGTGTCTTCTTTCCTAGTCGTCATATGTTACTCTAATCTTAGCCAAAAAGGTAGATAAAGATATCCAGATCATAATATCGCACTAATCAAAGAAATAATAGCTCGGCGGATATTAAATAGATTAAATCTTCCTGATCCGTCTTAATAAGTCGTTTAGTAACTTTGTTTATGATTTATCAATCAATGCGGCATACATTATCAGTTTGATTTATTTAGAGTTATTTTAGATGGCTTGTACTCTGAATGTTAATTTTCGGATATAGTTAGGTGATCTCTTTCTAGATATGCTATAAACAAATTGACTGTGGGATACTGAAACAAGACAAATAATACTTGTAATAGTCGATAGTAATATAATCGTAAGTGTATTAAGTGGGTGAGGATATTGGAGTTAACTCCTTGTTATACATATTTCATCAGATCTTCATCATCATAGTTACAAACGATGTCTTGGGCAATAGATTAAATTTTCTGAAAACGCATTTGTCGATACTTTCGATTTGGAGTAACTACCGTTCAAAAACATCCCTTATCTCACTTTATGAGAACTGTATGGCCTGTATTTCCTCGGTTCATTATGATTGAAAACCTTTAAAGTAATACCACACCGTATTTAATTTTCAATTTAGTTTAGAATATAGATCAGCATTTTATTAATTGGAAGAACATGAAAACATCCACGATAAGATATAATCAAATTCATTATCATTTATCTTAGAGTTTAATATCATCTACTATAAAATCGACTTTTTTTGTGTCATCATTTTTGTTTTTACCCATTATTTTCCTTGCTGCAATAATTGCAGCTCCAGAATATCAGAAGCTTAGACTCAAGCCCATATTGGCAAGTTGAAACACTTAAGTTGCAGGTCCGGTGTGTAAATCCAAAGTCCCTCATTTAATATGTCGCCTCTCTAATTTTCTCCTTAAATGTTTATCCGAGGCTTTATTATACCGGGGGATAGTCTCAACTTTTTTGGTTTTTATACATGTTATCCGAATACTAAAATTCCCTTTCTGTCATATTAAACAAATTAGCTGTAACAGCTTAAAATAGCCTTCCAAAAAATACATTCTTGAACAGGATAGAAATTTTCAATGCCTCTACCCATTATTCTATGACTACTTATAACGGCGTTCTGATTCCTTGATTGGGTAATCGTTGGCACTCATATCACGTCTACGCATCAAACCATTCTCATCAAACTCCCAATGTTCATTACCATGTGTACGCATCCATTGGGAGGGATCGTCCGCATCTCTCCACTCATATTCAAAACGCACTGAAATACGATTCCCTGTATAACACCATAATTCTTTCATTAGACGATAATCTAGTTCTTTAGCCCATTTGCGTGTTAAGAATTTTATAATATTAATTCTTCCGGAGAAAAACTCTGTTCGGTTTCGCCAGACTGAGTCTTCAGTATATGCTTGAGCTACCAACTCAGGATTGCATGTATTCCAGGCCTTTTCTGCAGATTTTACCTTTAGCTTTGCCTTTCCTTCATCGAATGGAGGTCGGATATCCGAAGGTTTCACTATCATATACTTCTTTAATCAACATATATTTGCATTGTTAGAAAGAATCTTTACGAAGTTTGAGAACATATAGATAAGTAATATATTGTGTTACACAGATCATGCCAATTATTTCAGTTATAGTAATATTTAAATAATAGCTCCAGGCCAAGCGCCCACCAGAATCCCTATATAAAAATGAATCTTGACAATTACCAAGAATATAGGAATAACAACAATTTTATTTGTAGAAAAATGAAATGAATAAGGTCAATTAGTGAAAAGCATAAACTTTGTAATACTCGGGGACAGTGCAATAGCAGGTGAATTGGGAAAAAAAGGAACGACAACGGATATTTCAATTTATGACAAAAAAACGTCAGACAGGATTTATACATTTACTGTACCTTTAACATATCCAGAGAAAATACAGTCATTAATTCAGGCCATAAATATGTCAGAATATGCAATTTTAAATGTTACAAAAATTGACAAGAATTTAGGTGAGCAGATTGTTGCGTTAGATTCGGTCAATTTTAAGAATGGTTTTATCCTTCATTCCTATGATATTGATGAAGAAAAAATAAGGTTACTGATACAAAATACAAGTATAAAAGATTTTAAATTTATGAATAATTATGAGGAACTAAAACAAGAATTATCTTTAATAGAACCAAAAAAATCATTTAACAGCGATGAGAAAGCTGGCCCTGAGTTGGAACCGTCTGAATCTACCGAAACACGAACCATATTTATATCAATTGACCATGCTTTTGACGTCAAGGGTGTAGGAACGGTTGTATTGGGTGTCATAAGACAAGGAATTGTCAGAGTTCATGATCAACTGAGAATTATGCCTATGGATATTAATATCACAGTCAAATCAATTCAAATGCATGATACGCCAGTTGAGGAGTCCATAACTCCGGCAAGGGTTGGACTAGCAATTAAAGGAATTACAGCTGATGGGATATCTAGAGGTGACGTACTATGTTCCACGTTTACATATACAGGTGACAGTTTGATAAAAGTTGCCACAAATGAAAATATACTTACTACAAAATTTAAAAGAAATTCATTCTTTAAAGGACAAGTTTTAGAAGACCAGAACTATATGTTGGCAATTGGACTCCAGATAAAACCAGTAAAAATAAAAAGGATAACTAATGATGATCACGATCATAATATCAAGGTCATTGAAATTGTTCCCGAAAAGTCTGTTGTTTATGTTCAGAATCAAATATTTCTATTACTAAAGCTAGATACTTCTGGAATAAGAATAGTTGGACAAGGCATTACTACCTGACATATACTAAAATTGAACTTCATATAATGTTATTAACTTCTGTCTTGCTTTCTTACAACCTCCATAACGATTCAATATATGATTAGTAGAAGTAATACACAGGTGGTTTCTCAGTATGTAGGCGTGCTCTACGAAATCAAAATATATATGAATAGATAGACTACTGTACTTTGAATATTAATTTGATTGTAGATGTCTTAGTTGTATCAAGTCAGGTTCAATTCACCTCGATTATCTCTTCAATTTTTTGTACTAAACTCTGATTTTCTATCGGTTTCCGGATAAAATAGCTAGCATCTATCGTAGAAAAGATATCTGAATAAGTGCCATAACACAGTTGACCAGCTGAAAGAAAACACACCTTTACTTTTTTATCAATCCTTTTAATTTCTCTAAATAGTTGAAAGCCATTCATCTCTGGCAAGATTATGTCAAGGATCACTAGATCATAAAAGTTAGACCTATACGCGCCCAGTGCTAAATATGCATTATTAAATGAATGTACTTTAAATCCATATCTCTCTAAGACTGTCTTGATAGTGAAGGTACAATCACTATCATCATCTACTATCATTATTCTTTTTCCTTTTTCCAACAAGCCATTAATCATCTTTGTTTCAACCCCCTGAATTATCCCTTCAAAATCATATTCAGCTTGACATGTTAATAATATGACATGTCCTTGTATGGGAGGGAGGGAGACAAAGTACGGTATATTACCGTACTGCAGCCTTTGCCGATCCATTCAAATTAATAGGAAAATAAGATTCAGTAAAAACGATCTTCATATAAAATGTAACCCTAATACAAATATGGAAGAACAACAAGATGAAAAAGATATCACGAAAGAGACTCTTAAACCAATTACCAAAGTAAAGTCAAAAGTCGATAAGGAGCTGCAAGAGCAAGAAGTCGAATCAACAGGTGGAGGAATGGGAGCTGGCGGCGGATAAGTAAGGGACGAATGTAATATATCATAATATCGATATTTTGACTTATAATGTTTCTTTCTTTTTTCAAAAGATCCAACTAATTTGTTCGTCATCGCCGTCTGGGCACATGTAATTCATTATCCAAGCTATTAATCTGATGCAATGATTATATTATAAATTCGAGGTAACTGCACTCCTATTTGGAATTAGATATACAAGACAATCCGTGATTTTGATTATATCACTTGGTTATATTAACTCGTCCTATTAAGATCTTTCCGTTTTTTAAAATAAAAAACTAGTATCAATATAACTGTGCCCAGAATAATATAGAGTAAAGATCTATCAAACTCAATCATATTAATTAAAAAGTAAAACGCTTATTTATTACTGTCAATAATTATATCATTATTTAAATTGTTTCAGACATAACTTTAATTGTTATAAATGATCTCTAACTGGGTATAATATACTTATAAATTATGGGAATATAAAAAATTGACAGTATAAGCATTGATAACGGTATTAAACTATGTATACTATAAATAATTAGTATGACAGATATTGCAAAGAAAGTGAAAAATACTGAGCAAGATGCAGAAGCAAAAATTCAGACTGAAGAAGATCATATTGAAGGAAAACCTAGTTCAGAGACTCTTAACAAAGCCAAGGTAAAGATAAAAGATGCTTTAACCTAAACTTTAATCTCAAACCATATTTTTCTTTCACTTTATTAATATGAATCTTGAGCGTTATGTGAGCAGTATACAAATCTTTCATAATAATAAGTGATATAAATGATAGAGATTATCTCAATTTAGAAATGGAAAACATGAATAATGAACAAGATCTAGATAATACTAACAATCAACAAATTAAAACTGATAATGATGTCGTTAAAGAATTAGAAAGAGAAGGAAAGTTGAAAAAATCAGTAATGAAGGGCGGCGTAGCTGATGAATATGAAAATGAGAAGCCGAGGCAGGGATAACATATTAGCGAGGGGCTTTCAGTTTAATTTAGTAAACAAGGGTTATATTTTTATAAGGCTCTATTTCTAGCATCATGTCCATTAACCTGATAGTGTTATATCCTAATTATATAGATTATATGAAAACTTTATAATATCTTTAAGTATTTTAAAGCTAAATATAGAATTATGAACGACAACGCAAGTATTCAATGTTAAGTATTGCACCCGGTCTTAATTTGCTAGAATGCTGTGGATTATTTACAGTTAAATCTGTTGCAAATCACAGCCAAGAGGAGATCGCTGTCTTCTTAGGAATTGACACTTATGTTGCAGGAATAATTGCTCAAGCTGCAAAAAAATCTCTAAAAGATTCTGAACGCAATATTGCAGCTACAGCTGCAGCTATGGTTAGTACTATTCACTAATATATCATAATACTTTAATTGCAGCTCCGGTACCGACATTACTGTAGACGATAGTCTCATAGATCACATAATTATTACTCTTAATATAGAAAATGGTTCATTTTATATTACTAAACTTTAACAATATATCAGGGGTTATATTCGACATGAAATGTGCTTGCTGCGGAGGAGACATGCTAAGAAATAAGGAATTGGAAAATACAATAATTTACAAATGTAAAGAATGTGGTCTTAGCAATACAGAACTAAAAGCAAATGATAGTCATAATACTTTCACATAAGTATTGAGTGTACATTCTATAATAGTACATATTCATCTTGTAGGCACAACCAAAAGTGGTAATGGTAATGGTCATGCTCTATGTAAAGATAAAATAAAGAAATAAAAAATTATCTAGCAATTGATCCTCTTGACAAATAATTATGCATGTGAAAATCCATAGCTGACTAGAATATTAGTACTTTTAAGATTGAATAACAGGAACATAGATATTATTCTGGATTAACAAAGTTAATCGAGAGTTAATTATGATGATTCATAAAATACTGTATATGACATCGGTTCTTCTTTCATTTTTCAGCCATACTACAAGATTATATCTCAAGCATGCGTACACAGTTACAAGAGAAGGAAAGATCTACGATTAGGTCATCTACTATCGATTCTACAATATCATTGTCGATGACATTAGAAGCCTCGTTACATTCAGTAATAAGAATTCAAGAAATGGATGGTATGTCTCAGAAGGTACGCATCTTACATTTAGTATCACGCGGTTAACTAAAGAAGATTATTAGGCTATGAGAAATCCTTTCAAGAAATCAAATAAGACACCCGAAGGAGAACCTCTTGAACATGTAGGAAGAGATTTAGTAACAAGTTCCAAGAAATTAGTAATTATTGCAGCTCTTGTGACATTTATTGTGATTATTTTAGTAATATCTGAATCAGTAGTCATAGTGCAGGCGGGACATAGAGGAGTTGTTCTATATCTAGGCGCAGTTGAGAATAGAGTACTTGGAGAAGGAGTGCATTTCGTAATACCGTTTGCTGAGCAGGTCATACCATTAGAA
>JBQCDO010000029.1:0-2626 GCA_051961195.1 Nitrososphaeraceae archaeon
GGTCCTTTACCATTTGTAACAGTATGAGGTACAGAATCTTTATTTACGACTTGAACAACGCTACCTGTTTTGACACTAATTGGATTGGGATTAAAGGCTGGGTTTCCTTGTATTGAAGCACCTTGCAGGATAGATAATGAAGGCCCAGAACTAGAAGTCGCTTTTGCCGCCGATCCTCCAGCTGCTCCGGCTGCAGCGGTTACAGTAAGATGAGCTGTCATATAAGGATGGATCTGACAATAGTATGGAATTACATCACCAACTTTTACTCCTTTAAGTGTCTGTGGTGTAGAACTTTCTGCGTTATTAATAATCTTAGTGTCAAAGATTTTTCCTGAAGTGGGATCTGAAGGACCCTTTCCTGAGGTGGCAGTATGGGGCACGTTATCTTTATTCTGCCAAACTATTTTGGCATCCATTGGAACTTTAGTATCTGCGGGGCTAAAGTTAGGATTGCCTTGCACGGAAGCACCCTGTAAAATCGATATAGTTGTCGCTCCAGCAACTGGGGCAGAAGAAGGTGCCTTAGACTGTTGAGGAGCGTTGGTAAGTAACGGATTGTTTATAGAAGTAACTGTTCCAGTACCTTCAAGGTTTCCGGGCTTTTGCTGTATAGAAGACGAAGCAGGTGGGTTCTTGGCCATATTGTGCCAATTGGGAACTGCTATAGCAGCGCCAACCGCCATAACTATTACGATTATGACAAGCCCCTGTCCCATGCGTTTACCGGTAGTTCTAATGATGTGGTTCTCGTCTTCTGTAGTCATAATATTCTTCACCGATTACAAATGGATCCTTCATGTCTGCAGGTTTGCCGCTCGCGGCGCTTTTCACCAGATTGACTATCATTATTATGTAAGATGGCCCAACGATCCATGCTCCAATAGTAGCCAATTGGTTCATTATAATATATTGTGGAAGAGGCACATAGTCAAACACTCTTCTTGGCATTCCATAAAGTCCCAAGAGATGCTGGACAGTGAACACCAATATAATGCCGACAAAAGCTAAAATGAAGTGTATCTTAGCCCACTTTTCATTATACATTCTGCCTGTAATCAGTGGGAATAGGTAATAGATAAACCCGGTAAAAGTGAGCGAAACAGTTCCCATTAGCAATAGATGGAAGTGACCCACTACGAAATAGCTATCGTGCGTGATGAAGTCAAGCGGCATAGCAGTGTTTACTACGCCACCTGCTCCTGACGCAAAAAATAGCATGATTCCACCGACTCCAAACAGCATTGGTGCAGCAAATTTAATCCTTCCACCCCACATTGTTGCAATCCAGTTAAAAACATGCATTGATGATGCAGGGACCGCGGCTAACGTCCCAACCATGAAGACAGTTTTTTCTGTGAAACTCATGCCCGTAGCAAACATGTGATGAGCCCACGATGCAAAACCAATGGTCCCAAGTAAGACAAAGGCTACCACTCCAGATTGATAACTGAATATGGGCTTTCTCGAGAATTTGGGTATCATTTCATAAAGCATACCTACCGCTGGAATCAAAAATATGTACACCTCTGGATGGAACGTGAACCAGAATAGATGCTGATATGCAATTGGATCTCCACCCAAGGCTGGGTTAAAGAAACCAGATATGCCTAACCTATCGGTATACATCATAATAAGCGCAGCAGCAACCGTAGGCATGGATACTATTATCATAAAAGAAGTGATTAAAATCGCCCAAACAAACAAGGACATCTTCATAAGAGGCAGGTCTGGATGTTTCATCTTTAGGATCGTGACAACAAAGTTTATCGATCCAAGTATGGAGGAGATTCCCAAAATCTTCATTCCGAAGATCCACATGTCAGCAGCCGGGCCTGGGGCGCGAATGATCGAGTATGGAGCATATGCAGTCCACCCCGTGTCGGAGAAGCCTAACCATATAAGCGCGGCTGCTACAGGAATCATCCAATAAGCAACTGCATTTAGCTTGGGCCAGGCCATATCCTTGTACCTAACCATTATTGGGATTAGATAGTTACCTACCCCTGCGCCAAACGGAATGACCCAAAGTAAGAGCATGTTCGTACCATGAACTGTAAAGAATCTTTCAAAATCGCTAGCATTTGGGAAGACTTGTGCGCCGGGTAGCCATAATTCTGCCCTTATTGCGAGGGCCAAAGCCCCACCCATCATAAGAAACGCAATGGATGTAATGATATAAAGTAGGCCAATATCAGTATGATGAGTCGAGAACAGGATTTCCCACATCGGTCTGGGTTTTTTTATTTCTAATACCAACTCAACAATCCACCTATTTCCTGTACATTAAAAACATATCAATAAAAGCATTTTGGTTTTTGTCCATAGTCTAGAGTTAACAAAAGGTTTGGTTTTCTACCTGATCTATAACCAAGTACTAGAATTGAATTATACATATTTCTGAATTCGACGGCGCCTTATGTAGCTTTTAGTGTTCCAGTCATGTAAGGATGTACAGTACAGTGAAATGGATATTGTTGTCCAGAAGTTAGTTTGGAAGTATCGACTTTGGCTGATTCACCTGCATTGATTATACTTGTATCAAATAGCTTGCCAGAGTTTGGATCATCTGGTCCTTTACCATTTGTAACAGTATGAGGTACAGAATCTTTATTTACGACTTGAA
>JBQCDO010000030.1:0-2868 GCA_051961195.1 Nitrososphaeraceae archaeon
GAATCTTAACATGATTAATCCGTACGGAAGAACTGAATTGTATTTCTGGTGTTTAATGCGTTTCCTATCGCTATATTTAGGGACCAAAATAGCTTAAACATTATAGTACATTAGATGAACGTAAACACTTTGTTGCATTACTAAAGCATATCAGAAGTTCATTAACTTTTAGCTATCGTGTTTCTATTTTTACCAATAATACAATAAGTTAATGGAATTATCGCATTTCCATTAGGTTATATCTCTTTAAAGTTGAGACGACCAAGATAATAAAAAAGATCAGTGGCCGTGTCCACAGCCGCAGCCACCCATGCCTTCATGACCGTGTGCTTGACCCGCTGAGCATGATGGGCAGGTCTCCGAGTGGGTTTCGGACATGAACATTACACCACAAGATGTACATTTTAATTTTTGAACTCCTTGCATAGGATGCGAACAGCAACATCCTAATTAAAGTGTTGACAATACTTCATTTATAATTAGCAAAATCTTCGCTCTTAATGACGTATAACCTCAGAGAATCACTCTTCATATTCTAGTTATGTGCTAGAAAGTCGTTCCAAATGTATGAGAAGACTTTGACTACTAAATTCCTATTATTATATTATCACGCTTGATTCATTCTGTAGAATCAAGTTCCTCAAGGTGCAGCATTTGAAAGTCGATTGATAATAAGTTGTAGAATATCCAAGTACTGTAATAGTAAAATAAGTTGAGTATCAAATTGCTTATCGACGATTTCAGTCCTAATCGTGATGGGATATAGGATGTTTTGTTAACATAAATTAAGATACTTGACTTACAAACTAGTACAAATTCTGGAACTTAGACTACTAAAAATGTGCAACTGTAGATGAGAAATGCGACAATAATATCCTAGTTCCAAGGAGTGATCTTATGTTGAGCGAGAACATCTAAAATAGAGCGATGGTAATTTACGGATATAACATACTCAACAGACAGACAAACAAATCATTGCTAACGACAAGACTAAGCCTCCGCAGATTCGACAATACCAGTTAATTTTGTTGTCGACAATTCTATAATGCTCTGCGGACCTTATGCCGATCCATTCTGGTAAAATTAGAAGTACATTAAGACAATTGATAATCAAGTTCAATTTAACAGTTGATGACTCGTATCCTTCAGATCAGCAACTTCTACAAATTGAAACCAGATATTTTTGCAATCTATAATTTGTATAATTATCACTGATTATTATAAGCAATATTATGAGATTTTTGCCTTTATTAGAACGTAATCAATATATCCCTTCTGAGAGACATCCTTCATTTTAAGAGCTGAACGATAGATCAGGTGCTCAGAGAGCTTAAAGAGCAATCTCTTAGGATATTGGGATATTGATGAACAGATCATTTCGCTTAGGAGCATATCCTTAATTCTGTGTCTATTTTTTGCGTAATAGTCTGCCACAGGCCTATACACATTATCCCCTATGTGACGAATATCAATAATCCTAAAACCAGAATTTTTAACCAATGATTTAATAAGTTCAATTTCATAGTGTTCAGATGCCCAAGTAAAGGACAGAAGGCCAAGCCTTTTAATTTCTTCAAATTTTGAAATCGTGGTGGTAGTAAGGACAGGTAATACAAGGATGAGTAAACCATCTTCATTTAGTATTCTTCTAGATTCTTGTATGAATTGGATCAGAGGCCTAAAATGTTGCGCCGATTCTAATGCAATTACTCTATCTATACTTTGATCCTTGAAAGGTAACTGCTTAGCTGTACCATTTAGAACCGATATATTGTTCGTCATGCTCTGATTAACACAAGAAAGTGCTAGGTGGTTACTCTCGCTATTTATTAAATTGTTATCAGTTTTACTTCCCTTAACCAGACCTATGGCCCTTTTCAATTGGAGGAAATTGACATTGAGACAGATAGTATTCAAGTGCTTGTACAGAGAATTCCAATATAATGCTGGCGCAGAGAATCCGCTCCCAATGTCTACAATATTTTTTGCCGACTGGAATTGAGCAAACTCTCCAACAATCTTGCAAAGATCAATTTGAGCCTCATTAGGATTGATGGTTTTCTCGCCCCAATAGCCAAAGTTTAGCATCGTGCCACCTGTCGCTCTTACAACAAAGGGTGTCAGAAAGTTATAGCAATTAATAATGTCTGATTCGTTCCGTCGAAAGATCCATAGTGGAACCCCAAATGATTCTTTCATTTCTACTACTCTGCCTTACCATGATCTCTGATAACTGGATGAAATATTTTCAGGTGATAATATCATGTTATGGAAAATATTACTAAAGTTGACTAATCCGTATTTATATATGCATCCTAAGCACATACACAACATGCCAAAGTCCTCATGTTTTAATCTTATATATATTTGAGGGTGGGGCATACTTCTACTGCTTGATTTCCCATGTTTTATTCGAATTAGCTTCCTAGCATATGTTTGATTGGCTCTTTGATGTTATTTGTGGGTCTTGCAATTATAATTAACATGATTTGATAGAGCAGGACTGATAGCAGAACCATTCCTAGTGTTTTCTGATGTCCTTTTGGTAAAGGATCTATTCTGAAGACATCTTTGATATGTTCTATTAACAGCTCTACAGATATACTTCTCCAAGAATGAATTGGCCTGCAAATCGAATGTTAAACAAACTGATCTGCAATAGTAGAATGCAACCTTCAATTGTGCACCTGCTGCTCGAACTCGGACATGTTTTTCTCGAATTTAATCGTCAAATGATACCTCATAATTGACTATTTATTAAATATGATACTATTAACTATTAACTATCGGATAATCTTCTACTTGCGTTAATTCTCCGTAACGTCAAAGGATATTACATATCATAAGTTAATCTGTGTTATGTCTACT
>JBQCDO010000031.1:0-6583 GCA_051961195.1 Nitrososphaeraceae archaeon
ATGGGCATGCGGGATACTCTGACCCAATAGACGAACAACATTTTCTTGTCTCAACAATCAATCGTATCGAGCAGCTTCCGGAATGGAGTGATATTGCAATCATAATCTCATATGATGATTCTGATGGGTGGTACGATCATATGATGCCGCCAATAATTGGTGAATCTAACGATCCGAAATATGATAAACTATTAGAATCTGACCTATGTGGACATGTTTCTCGAGATGAGTATCAAGATCGTTGCGGATACGGTCCACGTCTTCCCTTGTTAGTAATTTCACCATACTCAAAGACAACCTTTGTAGATCATTCTATTACTGACCAGACATCTATTATACGGTTTATTGAAGACAACTGGGGATTAGGTAGACTGGGAAATCTATCATTTGATGCAAAGGCTGGAAAAATTGATAACATGATGGATTTCAGCGATGGCGCTCATGCTAGTAATCTATTCCTAGATCCTAATACAGGTATGCAAACGTTGGCTTCAAATGGATGAAGAAAGTAATCTGGTTAATTTAATCAAATTTTGACAGCCAATCCTACAAATGCCTTCTTGGAAGCAGATTAATGTTAAAAGTTTACGAATAGAACTAGATGTCTTCTAAATGCTACCTGACATTCCTATAATTCGATTTTGCGGATGCCTACACTTACAAATATGAGATTCATCTCCATGTACCGAAAATTTGTGATGGCATCCAAGGTAGTTGCAACTCGGTTCTGACACTTTCCCAAATACATCGACTACTGTTATTTTTTCGTAATGATTCTCGTTTCCTAATCGATCTGTATCCTCTAATTCGTCGGACCGCAAATGGTAAGATATCGGAGATAAATCTCTAATTGTAAATAACTTTTTCAGCCACTGTCTTTCTGATTGCTCTTTCTGGTAATGACAGCTCCAACAATAACCACATATTGTGCAACCAAACTGAGTCCTATATTTGCAATTTTCACATTCCGTATACTTGAATGTCAAGGTGCTCCGCAGATATTCGTGTACGTGTTTATTGACCTTCATGTAAATTCTTTTACATCATGATGCACAAAAGTAAGAATAAAACCTGTTCGTCATGAACTAATGTTATCCTATGATCACAATATAGTGTACTAGATCTACATAATGTGCATAAAGAGTAAATCTTTGTATTATATTATAGTCAAATCAAATCAAATCAAATCAAATTATATATGATACTATATTCCAGTTATGCAAAAGAGATAGAGTTCTGACAGATAGTTACAATATCCTATCAAAGGTTTGATTACTTTTTGGCAGCATCTGTTATTTTATACGTTTAAGTTTTCAAACACGCATCATTAACCTATATCTGTCAGGAAAGAAGAAAAATTCGATAATAGTATAAAGTTAAGTCAGAAAGTATTATCAGTATTAACAGCTAAAGTGATGTTATTGGCAACGAATATTGAAAATATTGAATCAAGAGGTATCAAGCATGCAAATAGCAAGTTGCTAGAAGAGCGGCGCCGTGCTAACCAGACTAAAATCATTGAGGATTTTACAGACATAGCGGCAGTTGATGGAAAGACGACTATAAAACTTACAAAAGCCTTTAAGAATAACAAAACAAAATTAAAAAACAATAACCCAATTCTTATTGCGGGATTTCCTGGACCTGGCTTTGTAGGCTCAATTGCTACCAGTTACATTATTGACAAACTAAATATGCAACAAATAGCGTGCGTTGAATCCCAATTCATTTCGCCTGGTGTGATCTATGTTGATGGAAAATTAAGACACCCATTCCGTTTATATGCTAATGTTCACCACAATGTTTGTGTACTAGTATGTGAAGCGCCAATACTTATACACGGCATATATTCCCTATTGGATACTGTTATTAGATGGTCTATAAATAATCATGTCAAGGAAGTGCTAGTCCTCGAAGGTATCCCTGTTCAAGGTTTGCCGAATTCGGATAGAGAACCAATAGTATTATCTGGTAATGAAGAAGATGAAAATGTGACTAGTGCCAGAGTTGATGACAATAGTAATGGTGATATTAGTGGTAACACGATTCAATTCCAAGATCAACAAGTAGGCAAAGGTAATAAAATTACTAACGGAAAAACCAATAAACATACTGCATTCATCGGAGGAATTTCAGGTGGATTGTTATCATCATGTTTATCAAACGGGATCCAGTGTACAGCGGTACTTATTCCTGCTCCCAGTGGGATCCCTGATCCAGAAGGGGCTGCGATTATGATTGAAGCAATTAGTAAGATCACTGATAATGAGGATTTGAAAATAGATGTAAAGAAGCTTAGAGATGAAGGTGCTTCATTAAAGCTCCGTATGCAAGAGATCATAAGATCTGTACAAGATCAGCAACAGCAAGCAGATCATCAAGTTAACCAAGAACAACAAGAGCAGCAAAAATCGATTTACGGCTGACTAATCGATCAGCTTGATCTAATCAAAAACTAAAGTGAGAATGCTTTGATTATGACTGGATAAATCATCCGAAAAGAAAGATGTTTATAGACCGATTAATACATCAGGTAGGTTTACGGTGTATTTGTTGCTGTAAGTGCGGGCTATTGCACATAATATCAAGGCTACTATAAAAAAATACACTGTATCATATCAGTCAAAGGATCGTCTTATAATATCAATAAAGAGAAACAGAATCTCTATCTTCATACAGGATATGACATCCAAGAGATTGAGAATGTACAACTGTTCAATTTATTACTCAATGTGATATTGTAATAAGAATTAAACTCTAACTATAATCTCATCATCTAAAATATAGCTAAGTAAAAATCATTCTTATGCAAATAAATTTCGAAAATAACACTAACTTTAGTAAAGGGCTGAATAAAAGATTGTTTGGTTGTCCAAAATGCCAAAGTTCAAATTATCTAGTACTTACAAAAAGTATTATGAAGAGATATTATCCTTCACATGAATTGTACTGTCATTTTTACAATATCGTATTTTCTAGGATACAGGCGGTATCTCCTACAAGAGAATGTTAACGGTAAGTTAACTGCTATTATAGTGGACACATTTTCGAATTTCTATTTTGATTCATGACACTATAAAAAGAAGTCACAGAGACGCATATCACGCGACTGGAGTATTTTGTACTTTTAGTAGTAGAAACGGATGATTGACTGATGTGCAATAGTGATCGATATTGTTGTGTATTTTTTGATGATTTTGATTACAGAATCTAAATGTGTCAGAATTCACACATCTACTCTCAGATAGATTTACTTCTATATTATTTTGAATCTAGCACTTATCTTGTGATATCTTTTGTTCCTTTATATGTATGTACACCGACACTACATTTAAGGTAAATTAAGACATGCCATTTGTGAGCAATAAAGTTAAGATTATCTACGTATATTTACCATACCTGAGTACCAAGTTGGTTGGTTAATAATAGTACAACGAACATCATCATCAGTCAACCAATTAGGACTTTTCTATTCTGTTAAGTACAGTACAAAAATCTTGCCAATTGTCTGAATTGGTTACTCCCCATTGCTCTAAACAGATAACGTCAGATAAACCCAATCTAGATATCCAGCCTAATACTTCTAAGTCTGGTTTCGATGAAAATTTTTCAACATACCCTAGACATAGGTATGCTATTGGTCTGATATGCTTTGGTATTCCCAGAATTTGATGTAGGTCTTCATTTGCAAGTATGCTGACCCAACCAACTCCTATACCTTCAACTCTAGCAGCTAACCATAGATTTTGAATGGCGCAGCATACACTATATACTCCGGTTTCCTCTATCGATGTCCTGCCAAGAACAAAAGGCCCAAACCTTGTTGGATCATATGTGACACATATGTTTACAGATGACTCCATTATTCCTTCCAATCTTAATGAAATGTATTTATCCTGTCTTTGTTTATCGTTATCAAGCATGGAAACAGACTTCTTATATTCTTTTAAGAACGACTTCTTAACTTGCTCTTTGATTGAGCTATTTCTTATGAGGATAAAATTCCAAGGTTGTGAAAAACCTACTGATGGTGCATGATGTGCAGCATTAAGGATTCTTAAAAGAACCTCATTTGGAATGGCTTTATCGCTCATAAAATGAGAGCGAACATCTCGTCTTGAGAATATTGCCTTATACACAGCCTTCATTTCGTGATCTGAAAAAAGAAATTGGTTGTCATTGTCGTGTCGATTTTCAGAAATCATGATTACTGCATATGTAATAATCCTCCTATAATAATTGAGCTATTTGATTAAGTCAGGCATGCAATTATTTGATAACGGCTAATAAAACTGAAAAATAGATTATGCGGATACATTTTATCATGATTAAATCTATTGAATGCTAGTATAATATAACACGTTTAGTAAAGTTGAGTAATTGACATCGCCGGCATCGTGAGTCTCAGTTTACAAATGTGCAGAGAACATTCCAATAATGGACTTCTATAAATTGTAGATTTTGATTGATAATAAGTAATAATTTGATGTTAGGCCGGCGATGATTGTATATCAAGTCATAGACTTTCCTATCTATCTATACTATCTTGAGAATTAGTAAGAGTCAGTTTGTATTGAATAAATTTTAGTATAATATATGGCTGCAAGTATGTATATATCCTTACTCTGAACTGCATAGTAAATATTACGACTGTATATTGGTTAAAAATTTCTAGCTGATTTGTGCAGATAGACTTTCACTATCGATAAATACCTTGATTACCTATTCCATTTATGATGCGCACCATAACATGCAAAAGATTGGAGATAAAATAGCCTATAATACTATTGAAGAAATCCTAGATCCTTTGCATACAGCATTGGTAGTATGAGATGTACAACGCGCATTTATTAATTGATTATTAATAAAGAAGAATTTAGTAGGAATCTGAATTCAGTTGTAGAATTAGCACGCCAATCAAAAATCCCAATATTCTTTACAATTCAAATATCATTAAAACGATTTGAATCTTCAGCAATCGAATACACTCTTAATAAACTAGGGTTTGACCGCCTATTCGAGCGGTTTACGGCTGAAGATTGGATTTTACAATAAAACCCAAACAAAATGAATTAGTAATAAACAAACATAAAGCAAGTATATTCATAGGCACAGGTTTTGAGCGCATGCTTAGAAATGCTGTTATTATTACGATAGTGTTTACAAGCACTGCTACAGAATTTGGAATAGAGTCTAGTGCTAGGGATGCCTTCAACAGAGGATTCTATTCTGTAGTAGTTTCAGATTGTGTATCTTAGCCATATAAAGATGGACATGACAAATTACTTGAATACATGAAGAATTTCATAACCATTATAAATTCAAAGGGGATTGAGAATCTTTGGTTAAAACCCTAGAAGAGGAATATCTCGATAATGTCCAGTTTATTCTAACATCAGTAGATAGGGTTATTATTTGCTATCTCGATAAGTATAGCAATGATATTTAATATCCCTTTATTAGCATAGACTAGAGTTGTTTATCAATACCTATGTAATCACTACGAATACACCATTGCCATCATACATTCACTAGGAGCAATACGGCGAGGATAAACAATAACTCTACTACTGTCATTATATCGTATATCGTTACCTCTCAGGTGTCTATTGCCACATTATAATGTGGACCAATCATTATCATTTCTTCCGTATAAGGAATATTATAGAGACCAGACCGAATTCGATCCATAGTGTTATTGTTACTAACTATCTATCAGCGTGTACATCATACTTTTTCTATTTATTTGCCGCGCCACTATTTAGCTAGTTAGTCGTCTATTGATAAAAGAAAGTCTGGTTAATAAATAAAAAATAGTTATGGATGACGACTGTCGCCATCGTTCAGGTGATCCTCATCTTGTGCGCAGCCGCTCCGTCAGCACCCACAACAACGATATATTTGTCTGGCACTTCATTTGCCTTATCTCTAAATATATTATGTGACAGATTTTTGAGGTAGGGGAGGAGTGGACATAGACAAGTTTACTCCTGTTTTAGCGACGCTATCAGGTTCTGAATCTGAGGTACAACTTCTTTATCTGCCGCTTCTTGGTCAAATACTTTAATTACTTTTGCCTGTAGTTTATCAAGTTCTACAATTGCCTCGTCTAACTGATCTGTTTTGAGCAGCTGCGCTATGTGAGTTGTATCAAACATTCCTCTTGGCTCATCCATCATAGCCTTTGGTTCTGACTTGATAAGTCTCAGGATAGCATTATCGATACCTTCAAGAAGCACTAATCGGGCTTGCCTTACATCATTAATCGTCATTTCATGTGATACATGGAATGTTCGTGCGGCTAGTGTCTGCGGCTGATCTGTGTTTACCAGCGCATTCCAGTCATTAAAACCATTCAATGCTGCTGCAGAGTGTGCTGCCTGTGTTCCTACCGTAATTACTAATCCTAATCCACCAACAATAAGAGCCACGCTCATGGCTAGTAATTTCTTTGCCATTGTATAGCAACACTGCGTATATTATATATGGCTTGACAAAAAGACCAACACATTTTTTCCAATAATCAAGTTCATCACCTGTCCTACTCTTATCATTCTACATCATAAGCCGATCCTACTACTTT
>JBQCDO010000032.1:0-14625 GCA_051961195.1 Nitrososphaeraceae archaeon
TTGGAAGCGGCATGGCAATATTCAAAGATTTGAAAGAGGTCCAAAAATTCACCATGATAAAATCTACGCCATTTGACTCTGGAATAGTTGAGCTTCACTTTGAGCCTAAAAGAAACTGAAAGGTACACAAGCCTCAAGCCCTATCTATCTACCATCAGCTAGTTGTTAGTCTGCATTCTTGATTTTTTGGATATTTGTGTTTCTGAATTTCACTTATGGAAATTTCACAAACAGGAACACATATATTATATTTATTATAATGAAATTAAGAAAATAGTGTATTGAATATAGGTGTATACGCCACATGATAAAATTTCCTATACTTCATTTTATGAACATGAAATTAGCAATATATATAGCCGTGGCGCTATGCTTAGTCAATGTTGCCACAACAACTATAATGAATCCTATGATGCTAGGATTTGCACAAGGTAGACAGAATCAAACTCATAATCAAACTACGAACAATAACAATACTCCCCTCATATCACTATTGGCTAACAATTTAGCAAACCGACTCAACAAATCAGCTGCAATATTACAAATAACAAGCAACTTACCGGAAGTAAAAAATCATACATACGTGTCATTTCTTAATCAGTCATTGCATGGAATACCTGCAAATGTAGATATTCAAAAAAGAAATGTTGCACGAGATATTCTGTCAGCAGACAAGGATTTCGGAGTCATCTTTTTTCTTATGCCTAATGGTTTGGTGTATATGGAAGAACCATATTCCCGTCAGCTCAATCTCACCACAAACAACCTTGGTTTTAGAGACTTTTATAAAGGAGCTGTTAGCACACATATGCCAAATCTTGGCAACGTTGTTATTTCTGCTTCTTCACACCGTCCACAAACCAATATTGGAGTTCCGATCTACTCTACTGAAAATACTAGTAGACCGTCCCTTCAGGGCATCTGGGCTGGCGGTTTAAACTTACCAGTCTTTAACAAATTGCTGCAATCATTTAAACTTGCCAATAACGAACATATTGTTTTAGTTGATCACCATGGTCAGAAGATAGCTGATTCAGATAAATACCAAGCATTAAATTCAAATCAATCTTTTGCTAGCCTTCAGAGTTTTAAAAACGCCATAGCTGGAAAGGTTGGTTCTACCGTGGAAGTAATTAATGGCACTAAAGTGCTAGTATCGTATCATCCGGTCAATGCTATTCAGACAAAGTGGGCTATCCTTGATATACTACGTTTATGAAACCAATGCTTTGCTTCAAGTTGATGGGTGGATAATATGCAGATTGACCATTGCGTCTCGGAATAGTAGAATACTTAAAAATAGGATCATATTTCATATTCTTCCATACAACCTTATAGAAGGTACTGAGAACTGTCAGTATCTATAATAAAATAGTGTCACAATACAAGGAAAAATATTTGCATTAATCAATCATACCTGTTGTTTAGCTCAAGATTATTATGTAGATTGCGAGAATCCTATTTTATCAGAACTATCAAAATGCCATGACAGTCAATACTGCAATAGGATGTCATAATTATTGGAGGAGCATCTGCTGGTTTATCTGCAGCTTTGTACTCTAGCCACAGAGTCTAAACACACTATTACTTACAAAAGACATTGGAGGACAGGCATTTTTAACAAATGATATAGAAAACTACCCAGCGTTTGATCATATCGGCGATTATGAACTTATGACCAAATTTCAAGAACAAACTAGGGGTTTTGGGACAAAATTTACATATGAAGAGGTTATTACCATAATAGAAAAGGGACAAGAGGGATAAGAAGTTCTCGACCAGTTTACAATATCGAAATATGAAGATTGCAGGGTCAATGCCTATCCTTCATTTACGAGGTACAAGGACATCAATAGAACTGCTCCCAGCTATCCCAGCTATTTGTCGGCAGACCTAGTACAAATATTATGCTTAGTTTAATTGCTCTTTATTGATGTCTCATGATTAGCCTGTATATCAACCCATTGGAGAGTTACAATGAGACGGTTAGGAAACTAGGAAGGAAAAGCAATTACATACTACTAATAGTGATACAAGTAATGAATCTATAGTTACTGACTGAGTGGCTAATTGAATACCAATCGAACTAACTAATTGCGCTTGTTTTGACTCCTGGTTACTAAATAAGTTAGTGTGATCCTCCATCATCGATATGGTTGTTGTCGGCGAACACTAAAATGCCACTTATTGCTGTACTGCTGGCACCAAAGATCATCTGAAGACAAAGTGTATGTCGCTAATTCCGTTGATAATACTATCTCCGTAATTGATGAAGCAACGAATAGCAACGACAAACCCGCATGCAGATCATGTGTGTTGTTGTTAGCTACGGGATTTACTTATTAATTCCACCGGAAGTGCTGTTCAGCCTTATTAAATTCGCGAAAGTATTCCCACCGTCACTACTTGTCCTCATTACGGGATTAAGTGCTCCTGTTGCGTTTGTCCACCACGTCACGACTACGTTACTACCTGACGCGCTTATACTTACGTTCCCATATACAACATCTATCTTTGGATTTGTGTTAGGAGGGCTGAGAACCATTGTCTTTGAAAACGTTTTTCCACCATCATTACTCTTTGTGAAGAATATGGCAACGCCATGGAGAGCAGCACTAGCATTATTCCATGCTGCATAGATATTATTACCAGATACTGCTACTGGCACTAACAGCGATCGGCTTAATATCTCTTGAAAGTACTTCTGGGGTAAAGCTGAAGCCACAGAAACCGAAATCATCATTGCAGCAATTACCGCAACTGCGCTAATCGTTATTGCGAATTGGTGATTTGTCATTGCTAATCAATACTAAAGTACGTGTATATATGCATAATTCTTCCGGTCTAAACCGGTAGAAATAACCCTTTTTCGGCTTCATCCAATCGTCAACTTTGTTCTCTTGCCTAGCCTTTGCGATAGGGGATGGAGAAGGCTCTAGAGGTGTCTCCGTTCTCTACAAGTGTCGCAAGTGTCGCAAGTGTCGCAAGTGTCGCAGATAAGCATAATGAGAATAGCGAGGTCCAACAAACTACAAAACCGATTCAAGATAAGAAGAACAAAACTGAGGCAGTGAGGCGGCCCGTGCTACCTTGTGTCTGGTGTGAGTACAAAGACCATATAGAATTCGATCTCGGTAATCATCTTCTCGCAAATCATAAATAGGAGTTATTGAAGTTGCCTATCGACAAAGCTTCTATGGAGACGAGAATAGATCATTCTATTCAGTGGGCAAAAAGAAAGATGAGGCTGGAATATGCTGATGACGATGATAGATGCGAAATTAAATAATGCAAGCTAGAAATAATGAAGGCATCATGATATTCTATTTCTTGTAACATTAAATGAACTTAGCATTATTTCCATTGGTGATAAATACTTTTTAAAAGCCTCATCATATGTACTAAATGAAAGCTTATAAACATGATCATTTTTAATTGTCCACACATGAATAACATGATATGATTTTCCGGAGTAGCTTAACATGAATGTTGCCTGATGAGCAGGCATTCCTGATAACGTTGTATTAGCAAATATTAGATTATGAATAGTTGGATCATTACTATACATATTATATTGTTTGTCATAAGCATTAATAGACATGTTTGAACTCGGTAAAGGATATACTGTGACAAAAAGTTGAGCATCTTTTTGTGGAGAGAAAAATTGAACTAAATTAGGATCACCTGAAGGCACTATATTGTCATCTTTATGATTACCGATCCATTGTTGTGGTATTAGTATTTCTATTCCTAGTACCGTATTGTTATAATAGACAAAAGACCCAGTACTGATGACAGTCTGCGCAAATATACTATGATCGTAATTTTGATAAATCCAAGAAATATTGAAATAATCATCGGTTTTCTGAAGAATCGATGCCAGAATACTTGCCATGCAAAATACAATAATAATAATAATTATTGTGCATTTCCTAGAAAAAGAGTTGACTAGACCTCGCAATTTATAAACTGTAAAGTGTACCATGTACTTTTATCTATCTTTAGTCTTTCTATTATAGTTCGATTCAAACTCCTAATATTCATCAACTTCGATCTGAATCTACATATAGTCCTATAGAAAATTACTAAATCTTTATGTGCATATTGTCACTTACTAGAGTTGACTTTAGATTTTGCTCACAGTCATATTATAGGACTAATAGTTAAATTTAATGAGCTTTTGTTTAAAATAACTGTTTTTTGTCTCCAGCCATTTGGATCGGTATATATTATATTTCAGAGTACCTCCACCAAATGATGCTTTTTCAGTACTCTTAATCCCATTACTAAATGAAAATTAGTATCATTATGTGGATGTCAGAACTTTTACGATATTGTTTAAGATGCTGAGTACGCTGATAAATATAAAAAAACTATTACAACCATATATCAATATGAATGGTAGCAAACTAAGTATTATTGAATTAATATCATCATAATATGTCTCATTTTTTCATACAATTCTTAAAAGCTTTATAACTTTAATTAGTAGGATCTTTAATGCTAATTGGCCTAATCTAAATTGGTTTTCTGTGTAGAAACATAAGACTTTTCCTTGTCAGTCGGTTCTTGAATCATCATTATAGTGATAGATGATATTAATTTACAGTATAGATAATTATTCATTGTACATTCGTTTAATATTCTAAAATATTTAAATCAAGACTTGCAAATTACCTGACAAATTAAATTTAATAAAAATATGTTGTTGTATATTTCCGGATGTACTGCTGCAACTTTAATTGTATCGTCTATAAATGCGTAATCCATGTCGGCACATCAGAGAACTTTTCACAATAATGGGAAAACGCTTCCTAGTGTAGTGGGTTCACAGGCTACTAACGATTAAACAAATTATTACTACACAGAGGCAGATAACATTTGAATAGTTTGTATAGACTATGCTAGTTTTCCTAATTGATTGAAGGTTTATTTGATCAAAGAAAATTATTTGATAAGCTAGGTCTGCTTTATATAGATGCTGTGCTTTAGAAAATAAGTCATTTATCTATCCACCACACCCATTTATTTCTTATTTTTCCAAAAGATATTTGCCCAGAGATGTAAATAAAGAAAAATGGTTGTATATTGTACGAGTTTATAAATTATTAATGAACAATTGTGTGTTTACTTCTTAGCATATGTTCCCATACCTGTAAAATCTATCGCAACGCACGGCTCATCTCCGACTACCCATGCATTATGGCCAGAAGGAACGTAGCCAACGTCGCCAGGACCGTATTCCTCCTCGCTTCCGTCATCCATCTTGACTCTCATTCTGCCTGATATTATATATTGCGTATGAGGAGCTTGACAGCTTTCAGTTTGAGCAATTGGTTTTACACATTTTTCCCAGCTCCAACCGGGCTCAAAAGATGCCTTACCAACTGCAGTGTTGCCAATATTTACAATTTCAACTTTTCCCTTATCAAAAGATCTTGTCTCGTCTGCAGAAGCCATACTCTTTTTTTGTATTTTCTCTACCATTAGTAGAGTATAATGCTACTACCTAGTATTTTTATCGGTCTGGTTTAATAATCTTATTCCGATCTGGAATTTTTTGCTGATGAGTTCTAATGTGAACCTGTATCAGTGACACATTGTATGGGATTATCTCAGACCATGTAAATTCATTGGAGAATCATAGTATCTAATAATTTAACAATCATGCTACTATTAATGGACGATGATACTTTTTCCCATCCAGGGTATTAGAAAATTGATCTATGCGATCTCTCTCCATCTGGTGGTTTTATTTGTCTCACATATTCCGTATAACTACAAAAGCGTTAAACAGATAGTAAATAGGTTGTTAATTTTGATGAACTCAAGTTGAATATAGCTAATTTATTTCAGTGAATTAATTTAAGCAGTATTTTCTATAGTTACAATTAAATGTATTTAGACACAAAGTGTTCTTGACAATAGAACAGATAAGACATTAACAATTAGACTTGTTCCTGGAACTGTTCTAATGCAGTTTTTGCTTGGTTTGAAACAACCATCGTAGTACTAGTACTAGTACTTTCCGGCATTATTTTGTTCCTTTGTATATGGTCTGAAAGCTGGTCTAAAGGTACTTTTTCTGTTGGGTCTATTAATTCTTTAATGTGCAGTGCAATTTTGTCAGGCAATAAACCAATATTTTTGCATATCTTACATACGTCATGTGCAAACATTTCTATATTATCTCCAGAAAATCCTAGATTCTGTAAAATGTTTAGTATTCGAGAACCTTGTCTACATTGCAAAGGACTAATACCAACATTTTGTAAAATAACTGCAGATTCTCTTAACTGATCTGCTGATAAACTTCCTATTTCTTCTTTCCAGTCCTTTACTATATTACTAACCGCTCCCGTACTTAGACCGTTCTTACGAGCCATACCGTCGCGATTTTTGCCCCTTAGCCATTCCTTTATGATGCCTTCTTTTAGAGATCTTGTAAAGCTTGCTGCCGTTACTATGTTCTTTAATGGGGTAACGCAGTATTTATCCTTTTCCTTTAGTCATATAGGTTATGTATTGCGTCAAAATTCTGGTCATCTGCGTCATGAATGTGATAGTTACATTATATTAGCAATAGTTGGACATTACTTATAACGGTGACTGACAAGTACATACCACTAAAATAAAAGTAATAAACATGATATTGCCCAGAAATATTCACTTATAATGATAAGTCACTAATGATTTGTGTAGAATACAAAGAAACATTTGTACTATTAGATCGCTTTTATTATTTGCAAGATTTCACTTGTCTTGTTCCTTTTCTTCTAATCCAATCTTCTTCATATCTTCTTGGAGGCGATGCGTTATGAACGCCATCAAAGAAAATAGTAGGATCAGGCTGCCACATGCAGGCGATTTCTACTCCTTTCCTATAAATAGGGTCCTTAGATGCAAGAATATCTATCCTCTCAGTAAATACTATCCTCTCAGTAAATACTGAACTTCTTATTTTTCGTGTTTGGTCCAGATTGAGTCTTTAATGATAGCTTCTTTGCAGCATCCAAACAACCAGCCCAAAGTCTAAGGGACGGGTTTAGCTTATATTTTTTATCAATTTCGATTTGTAGACATCGTTTGAAACACTCTAGCAATACTTGTTTTCTAAGAGGATCATATTCCCTGATCAGTGGATGAATGTCTGATCTTTCTTCAGCTGTAGGATCACACCCTTTCATAACCCTAAATGCATGTTCATCTTTTACAAATTCTTTGCTAATGCACGAATTAACCATATCTGCTGTCTCAATTAATTTGTCTCTATCCATTTCCAGACTTGATGATATAGATTCAGGTTTAGGATAATCAAGAGCTCAACTGTAGAGAGTATCCATGTTTGGATCCCACATAGGCATTAATCATATTCATCTGGCTAAAATACTTAAATGTAAGTTAAAAATTGGTAGCTGATAGAGATTCAGTCCCATGATACAGGGTGGATTGTGGACTGAATCCATTTACACAGCATCGCCAGCGACAACACGAATAGGACTCGTTAATAATACATTATCTTTTCTTATACGTTTTTCAGCTCTTATTGGTGGAATTCAACCCAGTAAGATAGATTCGTCAAATTCAATCAACCTATTAACTATATGTTTAAACGCTTTTGTATTTAATAGGAATATGTTAGATAGTGTAGTAAGTGCATAATAAAGGATTTAGGCTGCAACTAGTCAAATTGCCGCCTACGTTAAAGTCTGGATCATCACTACCGATAAAAGTCCAGACTTGTTACGCATCCTGGTCTTGTTCGAGCGAAGTGATAATACTTTAGTTAACGAAGTTTTTATTAATTGCTCATTTTTTGGAGATAACATGAATCTAATGTTAATTACCTCCCTCTAGGAGAGTATATCATTTAATCCCTCAGAAGAAATATATCATACAACTTCTCTTAGTAGTTCAACCATTTAAATCTCATGTATCATAGTGCATTATTATAATGTAAAATCTCAATGAGATTTTGTACTTTCTAAGATACATGACTAAGCTCTAAATGTGGGCTACACTCCTGTATTAGTGTGTATCCCTCCTAGGATTGATATCTAGATCCAATCTAATAATTGACTGGTTATACATATCTAATATTTGTGAAAGATATTGTATATTCAGAAGGACGGACTACAGGTGGGATAATAGACACAAATAGAAAGGATAGAAGATCGATCAGATAACTCAAGGTATATCAATCATCTGCTCCACACCCGTAATTATTGTATATTATTTGATATTTATAATAATGATGCTATACATAAATAAATATTGATGTCTACAAGTAGAGATACAAGTGGAGAACCTGTCTTGTGTAGCAGATGCAATTCAACATTTGAAAGTGAATCTGACTTCATGAAACATTATGATAGTCAGCATAGTTCATAAAACAATGAGTTAATTTACCCTATGATAGTAGCTATAGTACTATGAATGTATTTGAAGAATTAGTAGTCTTTTTCTAAGCTACAAGCTACCATATATGCTTAATTATATTTATAAATTAATTTCCTGGTTAGAAATCACTCATTTTAAATTTTCTGAATCTGCAATGCATCATTTAATGACTTGTTCGATTCATATATTAGTTAATTGAATCTAGTCGGTTGTATCATAGATAGTAGATATCCTCTAAGACTGCTGGATTGTCATAACGGTTATCTGTTTGTGTTGTAAATATATACTGCTAGATTGTATTTTCGTTGAGGATAAGCCAGGCAAATAAATCATACTAGACAAGATTATTAATAGATAAGATATCACTGCTATGGATGGCCCTTTACAAGCTAAGCCATTGGTGTAATCCTGTCCAGTGCATATTATGCACTAATACAGAACTGATACAATTTTATCTTGCGATTTCCTTTTAAATTTCCGTGGTTAAGCGAAAACCAATTCTACTTTTAGATAAGTCTGATGATTCTATAAAAGCCATTGATCTTTTCAAAAAATTGGGTATTGATTATGTAGAATACGATATTAAGAAATTTGAAGAAGGTTGTTGCGGTGAGCTACCCACAACCAAAGCTCCCGCAGTTTTTGCGGTTGAAGGAATTTTTAAAGGTTTAGAGAAAATTAATGAATATATTTCATTGAAGAGAAATAACACTGATTCTGATATCGAGTCAGAAAGTGCATATTGGTGATGGTTGAATTGGTCCACTGTACATATAATTTGTAACATCATCAAATCATTTAAAGCTGCAATGTTTCTATCTACTATTATGAGATATTTCTGCCCCTTTACACACAGAACGTATTCATTTAAAACTGTAACGTTTCAGGAATATATTACAATATATTATACTAAATAGCATAAAAATTGAATACTTAATAAATCAATTTACCTTTTAACGAGAATATAATATTACTATGAAATAGGATGAATGATGATGTACTATCCTATCCATAAGTTTGACATAAAGAGCGGCCTTGTCATAATCTAATCTTTCTGTCGTATTCCTCTAGGGCTATGAAGATAGATTCCAAGTCCATATTTTTCTGAACCTGATGGTATTGAGTTCAGGCTAGGATAGTCAATAGCCTAGAGTGAGACAGGCCAACATTCAGGTTATGCACAGTCATATCATGTGTATAGCCACAATCGACACAGAAAATTATGAAGGATTCAGATTTTTGTTCTATAAATCTAATCTATAGCCATTCTTGGTGTATCCAATAAAAATCTACAATAGTATTGGCACAGGCATTAAATAGCCCTATCTAACTGATTCACTCATTCATTATGTATTATCATTCTGTAGATTGATTGAATGAGATTATATATCTCGATATGATATATTATAAATACATAGGCCATGACGCCCACAACATCGTCAGCCACAGTAAAGAAAACAACATCACGTAATAAGAGGAAACATACGGAAAGAAATCCCAAGAGATTTGACTACATTCTCGCAGAATTACAGACCATAAAGGATTATGAGGATACAACAATGGACTTCTCTAGGTATAATACCCTGGAAGAGCACATGCAACTCTTGGATGAGAGCAATTCCTGGAAAGGCCAGTCGAAAAATAATCATAAACTTGTAGCAAACGTATGAATTATTATAAAGTAACCCGTATTTTCATAAGGTGACTTTAGTCTAGTATTACTATTCCATTGAAACACCTTACTGATGATGATGCCCTTGTTGGTTTCATAATTTCTGGGTTCATATCTCCTATCTGATTCCTACTATAGACCAGATACCAATTAGATTTTAGCAGAATATCTTAAGCTGTTCACTTGTTAACGATAAACGAAGAAAATAGGCTGCGAAGAAAGGTAGATCCTAGAAGTTAAAGCAGACAAGATAGTAGAGCTGCAGCAGACTATAGACGATGTTAAAAGGAAGTTGGGTATAACCTAGGCTGTTATTAAATCAGTGAAGTTCACTAACATCTCTGGGAAGGATGATAGAGAATATACAATTGCAGAGGCTGATTATGACCCGATTCTGGGTTTGTTGGTAGATCTATGATCATCGTCATTCCATTTATCTTTAGATCGTGAGACGTAAATTCAAGAGCGAAGGTAAACTAATTAACTATCAAAGCTCCTAGGACGCCGAGTTACTTAACCTAATTTTCATCGGTGCATTGACTTTTATGTTGATTACTATAGATTTATCCTTCATTGATAATACTTCTGATATTAAGTCAAGAATGGAAAGCAGCGTGTAATATAGAGATCATCAGGAATTCTTGCCTGGGATCAGGTATTTAGTAAATGAGTGATATTCAAGACAAATGAATAAATTTAATATTCGTTTAATGTGACAAGATATATCAATTTAAATGGCTAAGCCTCAAATTCAATGTCTATTAACCTTAGTATTGGTCGTTATAGTCTCAATTGGACTAATACATACGTTTAATTCTGTTATAGCTCAACCAGCAGTATTAAGTGCTCCAAATCTAAAGGTGGAATTAGTTGCCCAAGGATTACGATTGCCTACGAGTATGGCATTTTTGGGACCAAACGACATTTTAGTATTAGAGAAAGAAACTGGAACAGTACAGAGAATCACAAATGGCAAAGTGTTTCCACAACCCTTACTTCAAGTTCCTGTTTCACCAAAAAATGAAAGAGGTATGCTTGGGATTGCTATTGGAAAGCACAATAATGGTCCTACATACATCTTCCTGTATTATACAGTGTCTGGCAGCGGTGGTGGAGCAAAATCACTTGCAAATGTTCTTTACAGATATGAATTAGTAAACAATAACAACAATACCCAACAGTTAGGCAATCCTAAACTTCTGCTAAATCTCCCTGCACTTCCTGGCACTAATCATAATGGCGGCAAAGTAGTTATTGGTCCTGACAATAACGTGTATACTGTTATTGGAGATCTCAAAACTCATAGAACTCAATCTGAGAATATAGTCAATGGACCGCCTGCAGATAGCACTGGAGGTATACTAAGAGTTACACAGGATGGTCAACCCGTGCCAAACCCTCCACTCGGGCAGACTACGGCTCCTCTAAATCTGTATTATGCCTATGGAATACGCAACAGTTTTGGTATTGGCTTTGATCCCGTGACTAACAAGTTATGGGATACTGAAAATGGTCCTGGATATGGAGACGAGATCAATCTTGTTGAACCTGGCTTTAATAGTGGATGGGCACATGTAATGGGAATATGGGCTCCAGAAGGGGCAATAAGAAAAGAGACTGCTGGACCAGTCATTTCTAATCCATCATCCAACTTGGTAGACTTTGCAGGAAAAGGTAAATACAGACCTCCAGAATTCATATGGCTAAAGCCGGTAGCTCCTACAGCACTACAGTTCTCTAATTCCGTAAAACTTGGCAAACAATATCAAAATGATTTGTTTGTGGGAGACTACAAAAATGGCAATATTTATCATTTCAAGCTAAATCAAGCAAGAACAGGTCTGGTTCTTAACGGAACACTGGCTAACAAGATATCTAATACACCACAGGATAGTCAACCATTAATATTTGCCAGTGGATTTGATGGTGGAATTACGGATCTACAAGTTGGACCTGATGATGGCTACCTCTACGTTCTTACATTTGCAGGGTCAATATATAGAATAGTTCCAACTTCTTAACTGATCTTTCTCTTTTCCTTTCTTTTCTTCATTCCTGTAAAAATGTATTTTATGTGTATCTAGCAATTGAGTATGCTCTGATATATCGTTATTCTGAACTGGCTATATTAATGATAAATTCGATTCAACGTCTAGAGTCTCTTAATTTTTTCGAACTAGATAGATTACGTAATGATTTGCAATATTTTATGAAATCAAGAACGTAATTATATAATTTACAAAAAATAACTTTGTGATGTTCTTCGAAGTGATAAATCTGAAAAGTATAGCTGTAATGCATAATAAACATACTTTGAAGAGGTCCTACTTCTTTCTTTGGATGTGGATATTATCAGAATGTAGGAAGTTTTTAGCTATAGGTCTATCCGTTAATTGAACGGCGCCCTGCCAGGAAATACGAAATAGCCTAAGATCCAACTCTTTTCATTTTGGACCCACATTTTGGACACGCAGCTTCCTTATGTTGTGTTCCACAGGCCATGCAATAGTACTTCAATGATGAGTCATTACTAATATTAAGCATAGAAGACATTGAATCACTTATTGTATTCATTCGTTTAAGCATTATCCTCCGCATATACACATTTAACAAAATGAATACTCCAAATATTACTGCAAGGGATATTGGAAAAGGCAATAAGATAGAAATCGTAAGGCTTATTCCAAACGATATACCTAGCCAAACTAATTGGTTAAGTAGGAATTGCTTGTTATTGTTGATACTCATTCTCGACTTACCCTCATTAATGCTTTTGTACAGCTATTATAAGAATCATCCAAATTTCCTTCAAATCTGTTCTGTAGCTCGCTGATCCTATACCATATTTTTCTGCCTAGTTCAAAACGTGTTGATACCTTTAGATGATTCAATATGGCGAGTAGCGCAACCGCAGTGGCGGCCGCTGTCATAACAGCGGCGGCTGCTACTATTGTCAGAGCTGGTCTTGCTATTATTGTTACTGTTGCTGCTGCAGTTTTGTTGTTATTCAATTTTTGTCTACATCTATATCTAGCATTAGCGTGATTATAAGAATAGGTACAAATTCCAACACTGAATTCCGTATCTGGATTTCAAAACTGGAATTTAGGGGCTTATTTATATATGATATTCTAACAAATAGAGCCGACCTAATTAAAATGACACAGATTCAGATAAGGACTTACAAGCACCAAATTTCTGAAATGCTTGCCATAGCCGCGATGACCTTACTACTGATCCATATAGCAGATGGATCTATGGAACGTATTGTCAAACACGGATTTTTACCAATAAGTATAGATAAGAGGCCGTCTGGTATATCTAACTTTGGTATCTTATCAATAATCCTGTTTTTCCTAGCTTTTGGGATTGATATACGAGAGAAGAACAAATCAAATATAACAACTACTCTCCTTATATTGGGAGGTGCATTTATCGGAACAACCGCGTTAGGAGTATCAGTGATGGACAGCGGCAAAGGGATAGCAACAATTTTGACGGTTTGTGCAATGGGATACGTAATAATGGGATCAGGCATACTACTAAGAGCAATACAACGTAGGAGAGTTATATCCAAAATTGTCTAAATTATTAGAAGTAAAAGAGCAATTTGAGCAATTGCAAAACAAGTATGAAGAATCTCTCCCGAAAGTTGACGCAGACGTTATAAATGATCTACTAATTCGTCAGCGAGAAAATCCTCTAGTCACACCAGTCTATATGCTAGAAGTCTTTACCAAAGAAGGAATTGATTCTCAAAAAGCTAAGGATTTCATATTTCAAAAGACTGGAATGATGCCTGCAATATGTGACAGTGGCACTCATTACGTAACAAATCAAAAACTAATACTAGAGGTGCTCAAAGAAAACCTGATTGACTGAAGACGTTTTTAGGAGTTACTGGAGAATATATTGATGGATTGGAGGATTTGGTGCATCCCATGAACATTTAGATCATAAACATATACATGATTACTATTTATCGCAGGAACGACAACTTGAGGAACAAAAACGAGCAGTAGAAGAAAAGAAGATATCCAAAGGCTTAAACAATCACAAGCTTCTAATTTATACTGTAGTTGAAGTAATTGGATCTCTCGTGTTAGCTGGGATCATTATAAGTGGAGGACTATTACCAGACATGAATAAAGGTGCTTCTCCGGTAGTTCAAACAATAACCTCTTCGCTTCCGCCTGGAGTAATTCATGGATATATGGGTCGGCCAACAGGACTGCCAACTATAGGTGCTGCAGTAATAGCTGCAGAACAACAGACTGGTTATACTGTGAATTCAATTGCTTCAATAGATGGCCAATACTTCTTTACGTTACCACAAGGAAATATGTCGTATTGGTTGCTTATCCTGATGGAACCAACAAGAAGGTAACTGATTTTCAGGTAGAACAGGGAACGGCGTACAGTCTTGACTTTAGATACTAGAACTACGTTTAAGATGTGAAGGAATTCTATTTACAAATTTTGCAGTGAGAATCTATCGCAACACCACAGCTTTGTAACAACGAGCTATGAAAATACTTATAACAACTAGAAAC
>JBQCDO010000033.1:0-14878 GCA_051961195.1 Nitrososphaeraceae archaeon
AGATGTTTGAATTAGGAGTCGAGTGTTCGTCTACTCTCGCTAAATTAGATGAGTTAATAAAGAAGGTCGAGATCGGTGACGTGATTCACATAGTCTCGGATGACGTTACTGCCGATCTAGAGATGATGAGGTGGTCTGAACAACGGTCCCAGCCTCTGCTCGAGATAAGACAAGAGAATAACCTATTTCATATTCTGGTAAGAAAGTCCTCGTAACTACTGTTCTTACCACAATCCCAATCAGATATTGTTTCCCAGTCGACTTAGTATGTAATTACGAACTTCAACATACCATGCAATTCCTCTTCTACAAACGACGAGCTTTTTGCAGAGATACACTCGCATGAAGTGATACGATGAGCCATGAGAAATGCACTAGGCCGGGTTGGCCCCATGTAGATTCGAGCGACTCTCATTCCTATTATGCAAACTTGGCGGTGTAGGGATAGGTAAAATAGTGCTAGAAGGATTAACCGCGATGAGTGTAGCACTTAGTCCAATTACAATAACAATCACTAATATAATTAGAACTAGCTTCTTATTCATTGATTTAGGGTTGGTCTTGTTAGTAAAAATAAATGCTTCGGGCATTCGTTTCAGAGATGCAAGAATACTAAACCTCCCAATTTAGCATCATTGGAGGTAAAAGTTTTAGTCAAAGCAATCAGCAGTTCGGTCATTTTTATTTCATGAGATGCAAAATATAAGATTATGATTAGCAATGCATAAGCATTCCATGTACATTTTCGCCTCCGAATCTCAATAGGAGCAAATGTTTTTCACATTTGAATAAAATATAGGTGTCATCTATCAGGACTTAAAACATCTCATGTAGGGCACTTCTAACAGCTAAAGCTAGACGTGCTTCATCAAGGTATTTTATGTCCCCAGTTCGGAGCATGCCAAATATTATGAGCGTCAATCCCGGAGAACATTCAGTTAAAAGGAAGTGGGAGCTTTGGCATAAGAGCATTTTCATCAAAGCCTTTCTTTACCTCATTGATGATTTTATTGGATAAATCATCGACTTTGTTACTAATATTTTCTGCATCATTTTGTGGTGCTGACGCTCTAAATGTTCCACTTATCGTTTTATATTGATATCCAGGTGCTGAAATTGTTGAATAGATGTTATAAGTGGTTTCAAGTCTTCCTCCATCTCCCATTTTCCATGTTTTCGATACTTTGCCGTCAGGACCTGTTATTCCGACAAATTGTCTTTCGACAATAGATGATGATGATGGTTGAATATCGGTTGTTACCTTTGCTCCAGCTACTTTAGCATTAGTTGCACTATCCGTGACAACAACTTTGACGGTTTGCTTTTGTCCAGTAGTAATAGGATTCTTTCCGACCTCTAATGAAACAGCCAATGTGTGTATGTTAGCATCTGGTTTTACTGAACTGTTTGTGTTTGATTTTGCTGCAATGTTGGTAGGTTGAATGGGCTTGTATACGGATGTAGTTAAGCGTAAGGGACTTGGTTTGCTCGAATTGACTTTCGATGTTAAACTGGTGTCTGAATGATTCAGATTATTACTGGCAGGTAATCTAGTTACAAATTTTGGCGTGGACTGCGCAGTTTTCGTTGGAACTCCTGTTACGTTAATGCTGTACCATTTAGATACCCCGGCGTTAATGACACGAGGCTGGTCAGTATTTGCACAGGTCATCTGAGATGTAATTTTATTTATTCCTTGCTTAATTGAACTATACGTAGAATTGTTAAGTACATATCTCCATGACGAATAATCTTCCCCTCCTGAACTGCTTTTTCCGGTAGGTGTTGTTTTTTGGTATGGCTTCAAGTCATTCAATAATAATGAGATTTGACAATTGGTGCTGGAGTTATCTGAGGACGCACCCGTGACAGTGAGATTAGTACCTGTCGGAATATGCTGGCCCTTAACTGGTGAAACTATTTTGAGGGCCATTCCATGTGACAGAGGAATCTTTGATGTAGGAAGATTAGGATGCGGATCCAAAGTGGCAGCCACTAATTCCTTTATTGGAGCGGCTATAACGCTATTGACGAAATAATTGATTAAGAGAAGTCCACTAAATGTTAATGCGACTAAAATCAGAGATAGGTAGGACGTCATCAAGATGTTCCATTCTATTACTCGATACCATTATATTTAGAATCCAAAGACAAGTTATATTCACAAAAGATAGAAGTTTCATACAAAGATTCGTATCGTGTCATTCTTAGTAGAAATGTAAGCTATAATATCACACTTCAAATATCCTTCGGTAAAAGTCAAACAATTGGTACGTTGTTACTTATTACTAATTCTCAAGTATTGGGTTGATGTTAATCTTAATAGAGTTGCCAGTTATGATTTTCTTTTGTTTTTCCGAGTTCCATTGTACGGTAGTGGGTCAACGAGCCTACTCAGCAATGCCTGTTAACTGCACTTTTGATCTAGGTTTATCCAATTCGCTAACGTTTTTATTTTAATCCTTCTCTGAGTTGGTTATTGACGATTCTCTAAATAAGATAGCAACCGATGTGAAAATTTGTCGACTTTGCGGGCTCTTTCGCGCTAGAACTAATGCTGTACCAGGCGAAGGCTCATCACTTCTTAAGGCAGTACTTATAGGCGAGGCGCCTGGAAAAAGCGAAGATCAACAGGGTAGACCCTTCGTCGGCAAAGCCGGAAAAATTTTGGATTATATCTTACAAGACACCGGGATAAATAGATCCCAGATCTTTATTACCAATGTAGTAAAGTGCAGGCCTCCTGGAAACAGATTGCCAACTGTAGATGAAGTCTCTGCATGCAAAAGATACTTGGACAGGGAAATCGCTTATTTAAAGCCTAAGATAATTGGGTTGTTAGGCAGAACAGCATATTCTACTTTCATTGGTGGAAAAAGTTTTAGTTCCGACCGCGGTCGAATTTTAAAAAAAAATGGGTTAACGTACTTAATTACTTTTCATCCTGCCGCAGCGATATATAATAGGAGTCTAATAGAGACTCTGAAAAGTGACTTTACCAGAATATCAAGCGAAATCGGATTGTGATGAAATCAATTTGGCTGCTATCTGCATGGTTAGTATAAGGTACGATATTATTTACCAACTATCTAACAGTATCCTGAGATCATTTACAAATATCCGGTATCACTTTCAGCCTAGCTAGACCAAAGCTTTAAATTAATAATAACAATGTGCACGAAATATTAATCCACGTTGCTGCCTCGGCAAGTTGAGAGTATTGTTGGAAAGCTTTTAACGTGGATGAAATCTTTTATTTTGGCTACACTATGTCGTCAAATCCCGAACTTGGACTTGCTAGCATGTATAGAGTAATCAAGAAATCCGGCGCCGAGAGGGTGAGCGATGAAGCCGCCGATGAATTAAGGAAGATCCTAGAAGAAATTGCCCAACGTATTGCAACTCAAGCACTTGATCTTTCGCTTCATGCGGGACGTAAGACCATAAAATCTGATGATATTAGACTGGCTGCCAAGAATGTTCTAAAGCTCTAGAGAATAGGTCAGTCTTATGATGTTTATCTTAATTCAAATTCGCAGCCTATTTTTTTGTATCTAATATCATACCACGCTGGGCTCCTTGCGCTTTTTATGCTGCTCAGACGCGCTCCCTAATGATATCGGAAAATTACCCTTGATTTTAACGACCGTGCAAGAATTTATGGTCCGCCTGGTGTGTCAGACTTACTATTTTCAAATTTCCTTATGTAACAGCTAATAATACGGTGTTTCTTAATCAATTAGTATTTGAAAGAATATCAAGCATTTGATGCACATATTCACCTCACAGATAGTGAATATTCTGGATATCTCCAACATTTGCTAAATACCCTAAGAAGTTTAAAGATCAACTCATGCTCAGTTACCGTAAATCTTGAATCATCCATCCGTAGCCTCAACCTTTTCAGTGAAGACACCAAGGATATTGTAACACAATTTCTGGGAATCCATCCAGAATTTGCTGACGAGGAGCTCGACGGATTTGAAAATCTTTTGAAACAGAATCTGTCGGTCGTTGACGGCATCGGTGAGGTAGGTATTGACACGTCATACGAATTGAGAAATGGCGCCTCATATAACAGACAGAAATTTGTTTTTCATACAATGTTGTGCCTTGCTGAAAAATATAATAAACCAGTATCTATTCATAGTCGTAATTCAGTTGACGACGTACTAGATATAGTGGGGACACACAGACTAAGAGGTACGTTACTTCACTGGTTTTCAGGTAGCGCCGAACAACTAAAACGAGCAATGGATATGGGACTCTACGTTTCGTATGGTCCATCTTTAGTGTACTCAAAAGTGATCAAGGAATCGTTTCTGAAAGCCGATCGAGAGCTGATTCTGGTAGAAACGGATGGACCGGTCAGGTACCACAGGTGCTTTAATAATCTCGTATCAATGTCATCTTCGTTCCTAATAAGCGTAATACACTCTGCTGCTTACCTGCTCAAAATTCCGTTTCATCAAATGATAGAACAGCTCCACTGTAGCTCGGAGCGTTTCCTGGGTAGGAGTTTATGATCTGAACTCCAAATCAAGAATTCTATCAAGAACGCGTAAAAATCTCATCCAATGTAACAGCAAATGGTTTTGTGCCGGTCAATTTAAATCTGGTCGAGTTTCCTTTGCTCCCAATCTTTTGTATGTAACCAAGTTTTCTAAATATATCTAATGCAATTTTCCCCCTCTGCCTATTATTGCCACAGGCGATTCTGTCCTTATCTTGTAGATTCTGTAGTATAAAACTGCCATCTTTTGCTTCGACAGATACCTTTACGGTTGCCATCCATAACCTAGAGATATATGAATCAGGATCATTTAGCGAGCCCATCATGATAGTCTTAGCATTTCCCATAGGCTTGGCTAGAAGTTGAACCGCAAAATTGAGATTGTCTGTCTTTTTGACATAGAATCGGTATATATTTTGGCCTCTGAAATTACGTTCGTTTTCTAAATTGTCGAACCAATAGAGGTACCCATCTGGTTCTGCCATGTAAGGTTGAATTATTTCAGGTTCTTGTTCAGTAACCGAACTAATTATTCGTTGCGCTTGGTCTAATTTATCAAAATTAACAACAAATCTTCGTTCTTGGTTGGATTCAAGAGACATGATTATTCCTTTGTCCATCAAGGAACGAATCGCATATTCTAGGTTCATACCATAATGTCGTCCAGCCTCTAGATGGATTTGATTTTCAGACAATACGTTGTGTATGCCATTTCCGATTAGCTGCCTCAAAGTCCATTTGCACCATTCTTCAACAGACTTCAACTATCGAATAATGAATGCTCATCGACGAATATTTAAATCTGCAGCAGATATCCGATTTGCATCATCAATTGCGCCAATTTTGGCGCATGTTTTTATAATCCTGTTGATTATATCTAAGCAAATGAGCGAGAAAGATTCTATCGAGGAATCAGATTTCATAAAGAATAGGCCTCTGGAAAAAGTCTTCCAAAATTGTAATGCAAGAGTTTTAGACTTTTTCGTTCTAAATCGGGGGCTTGATTACTCAGCATTAGAGATAAGTAATATCACTCATGTCCCGCTCAGAAGTATTCAAAGATCTTTACCTCACTTGGTGAAATGCAAACTCATCAAAGAGGGTAATAAAGTAGGAAATTCAAGAATATATCTGCTCGATGAAAGCTCAGAATTGGCTCGCCTCTTGACAAATTATGTCGATACATCGTTAAATGCGGAGATCAGAAATGCAAGGAAATCCGAGTCGACTAGTTATTCCAGAGGCACGATTTCTCTAAAAAGCGCATAGGTCAATTTTTCTCAAAAACGTCAATCTATTGGGTAAAACTGTAATATTCGGGCTAGTTTTTAGCAGAAATAATAAAGATAAAATACCCTGTAGTAACAAATCTTTTAATAATATGAACAGGGTTAGGCGTATCTCAAGTGATTTAATACAGCGATATCCGGAAAAATTTACCACTGACTTTAGCGAAAATAAAAAAATAGTCCAAGAACTTGCGACGATTAGATCAAAGGTGTTAAGAAACAAAATTGCAGGATATATAACATCTTATCTTCACAGGATTTCTGAGAAAGAAGTACCAATATCTGAAGATGAAGAAGATCTTCAACTTGCTGAGCGAAGGGAATAATTTATTTCGTATTGATATCAATAAGCCTGCTGGGAGGTGCTAGAAAGGCGCTAGGCAGAGCAGAAATATCTATTGATAGGAGTGAGGCGTCAGTCAATGATATTCTAGCATTCCTAAAGACGAATGCAACTGAGAAAAGCATCCTTGACAGTGGCAATCTCCTGATTGTAGTTAATGGAAAGGATACATCTGTGCTTGAAGGATATGACACTGTCGTGAGAACCGGAGATAGTATTAAAATAGTCACTATTGTGCACGGTGGACTGCATTAGCGGCGCTATTTTTGAATTGTCAACAGACAAATGTTCTAATAGAACGAGAAAGATTTCTGGAAAATTTGTCTCGATAATCTTAATCCAATTGCCCGAAACACAGAACGTTAAAAATATGCTGACCGATCTCAGACGTGGACTAAGTCCAAAAGTTTTGTTTCAAATAATCAACCCAAATGTAGTCTATAATCTTGAGCATTTGTTGCGCACACTGATTATTACATTTGAGTCAAAGAAGCGAGATTGCATTTTTGTACGAAATGAGACTATAGACTTATTGTTGAGGCTATCTTACAGCCGGCAGGTCTCGGACGCTATTCGATTTGCTGGATCTCCGGAAACTGGCACAGTTTGCTTGCTTCTATACTCTGGAGAAAGGAATGATCTTGAAATAGCGAAAAGAAGTATATCTAAACAATTTCAGACTGGAGACGACAATGATTTAGAACCAAGTTGGACAAAAAAAGCTAATATTTCTACCAAGCTAGGCATTGATTACACCAAATTTGATGATATTGATTTTGTGAACTATCTGGTAGAGCGCGCAGCACTAGTTGTTAGATAGCGTTGCGACGCTTTTCTATAATCGAGCTAAATACTTGATTCGGCCTCAAAACTGATACACCAGTTATGCTCCCGATTATTTCTATCAAGATGATCCAATCAGGTCGATCCAGGGAAACCTTGTTGGTAAATAGACTAGCTACTTGAGCTATAATGTCAGAAGGGGACATAGATGTATGTCTTTTTTCAATTGTTATTCTAAACGACTCATATGCTTGTATTTTTTTTCCTAAATCGCTGGACGCATTCACGATATTTTCAATACCAGTAGGCAAAACAATTTCTATGGGCAAAACCCTCAGAATGTAATGTACTTTCCAAGGTTCATCTTTGACAAGCTCTCTAAATCTGATTATCACCTCGAACGGATCAATAGTTGAATATGCAAAAACAATACCCGAAATCTTACTCAGGACGCATTCCGGATGAGGATCTCCAAAATCTCTAAGAGTCTCATCCAATTCTTCTCTAGCATCTTCTTCTCCATGGCGAAATGTTGATATAATAAGGTTAACATTCATTTCTAATCTTCGGTCTCGTGTACAGAATTTTAGAAACAGTGTCATAAACTTTGTCAGAGTTAATTACACCCTCTCTAAGAATTCTTACGTTGGAGTCCATCACTTCAATGATCGTAGATTCTATTCCACCTCCAAGTGCACCACCATCCAATACAAGATCAAATCCTGACAAACCAGAAGACAAGACCTCATAAGAAGTGGTGCAGGGTTTTCTACCTGATACATTCGCACTAGTTCCTATCAGGTACTTGCAGAACCTGAGTAATGACTGCGTACATCTATTACCTGGGATTCTAACTGCCAGGTTATCTCCTCCTGCCATGACTCTTCTTGATATATTATTGTCTTTGCAAGGAGAAACAATAGTTAATGCACCGGGCCAAAAATACTGGGCCAGCGATTTTGCCAGCGGGCTCATATGTACGAGCTTTTCAATATCGCTAATGCTGTATCCCATAACTGGTAATGGTTTATCCTCGCTGCGATCCTTAATTTGGAAAATCTTTTCAACTGACTCGTCGTAGTACGGATTACAGCCAATGCCATATACAGTGTCGGTAGGAAACACGATAATTCCACCATCACTGAGAGTTGATGCACAGCTGGCTATGTGGTCATAATTTGAACATTCTAGTACTTTGAATCCCACTTCTACTATATCGCTGTATCCCAGGTATAAAAATTACGATACTTGTAATGGGATGTAGGAAACCTGCCAAGATGTCAATTATGCTATATTGAATATGAGTAACTATGACTAGGGGCTTGATTGGTTAACGAGAAATTCCAATAAATTAATGAACTAAAGAAGTAAAAATTTAGAATAAATTTTCCCTAGACGGTAATATACAAGTGCGATCAGAAACCGGATAGTAATGCACACCGACGTCATACTATCGGCCAAAGGGTCAAGGGATTTCTAGCCTCGAAATATTTTTCCATGACTTGTTTATAGAATAGACTCAGGTGTTCTTTGATTTTTACTTTCCCTTCATCTCATACTGCGTCCCCTTACCTTTCAATCATATGCCTATCGCAACTTAAAATATTATAATTATATATTATAAACCAATAGCATGAGAACGATCCAAGCATTGATGCTAGAACTATCTCAAATCCTCGAGTTCCTTTTCGTCCCTATAATACTCAGGATTTAACCTAAATCCAGACGTTGACTCATAAGGAACGTCACTCAGCTTTAAATGATATTCGAGCCTTCGTCTCCTTAGTTGCCTACCAAACCATAACACAAATTGTTGTTCTATCATGCTCCCTTCTTCCTTCATGATTTCTGGATGGACCTCAAGCAGACTCTCTACAAACGAAGGATCAAAGTACAATTGGAAAAAATCCCACCCCATTGCTTTTCCAGTCGAAGAGCATTCACACTGACTCTTTGCATGTATTCCCCACTCTAGCTCTCCAATAAAACCCATTATCTTTTCTCTTTCTCTGTCAAAGTTCAAACATGAGCCAGATACTATAATCGTCGGTGGTCTTTCAGCAAATTTTCTCTTCAATCTCCTGTCTATATTAAGGATATTATCGTATTTAAAGTCAGCAATCTATCAATAAAATGCTATCATCGACCCTATCTGAGCTACAGATATGCATGAACCAAGTCGCAAGTTCTATCTATCCCGAGATCAAGGACATAATTTCCAATTCTAGGTCCTCTATCCGCACCTACCAGAATCCTATACAATATGGTAAAGAATTCTTTAATTCCGACCTCATTTCTTCTAGAAATATCAAAAATTCTTGACTGTAAAATTTTGGGAGAATCATTGTTATTTTCTTTCCCTTTGAATTCTCTTAATGCTTGAATTAATTCCCTTAGTGCATCTTTATCCTTCTGGGTCAGATCTAGTTCTGACCGACGATCATTCTGGAGACCTTGGTCGTCGGCCCAGTTTGAGGCTAGCCTAATCTTGTTTGTCATAATAGCATTTTTTTCTGCGGCGATACCATATTTGGCCAGCCTTCCATAAATTCGGTCGATCCTCTCAGCATCATCCGAGAAGAGTAGTGCTTGCTGCACCAGTAGCCGATAAGGAACATGTTTTGAAGGACTAGAAGAGGGCTTTAGGTGATTTATGTACTCATAGATACCTCTTATCTTTGCAAGTTTTATTTGATTTTCTTCCACAGCATTGCCAAAAAACACGTCCTCGTAAAAATCATACTCATCCATCAGCGAAGGTATATCATCTATAGAAACATGTCTCGTTCCAGTAACTCGCTTATATAACAAAAGCAAAAGTGATTCTGGCGTTCCATATTCTAACCACATTTGAGGTGTTAGAACATTTCCTTTAGATTTGCTAATTTTTTTTCCAACTTTGTCAAGAAACATTTCGTATCTTAAATGTAATGGATGAGAATATCCGAGTATGTCGCTAGACACCCAATCGTTAACTTTTACAGAATCCATAATATCCTTTCCGTAAGCTTCAAACCGGATATCAAATGCCTGCCATCTCGCGGCAAATTCTACCTTCCAAGCAAGTTTACCATTTCCATTATTAATATTTGATTCACCGACATATCTGCAGCCCTTAATTGTATCATTTCCTATTCGAGTGTCCAAACATGAATATGCAACCTTCATTTCTTCAGGAAAGTATTTCTCAGCTTTTGCGACATACAGTCTATGGCAGTTTTGACAAATTGGAAAATAGGGAAGGGTTTGATTGTATTTGTCCTGTCCAATCATTGCCTGAATTCCGATCCCAAGACGGTTACTATTTCGCAGTATAGTATCAATTTGTTTTGATAACATATTATTTTTGTAAGCCGCCGTGCCGCTCTGAAATTTGTACCGGACACCAACTCTATCGAGGCCTTCCAAAAGCAAACTACTCATATGAGCACCATAGGATGCATGACAGTCACCAAACGGATCTGAAACCTCCGAAACTGGCTTGGCAATCTCTTTATGCAAAGAGTCGGGCAAGCCAGACGGAATCTTCCTTAACCCATCCATATCATCAGAATACGCAATTAACTCGCTTTCGTAACCGAGATTTTGAAGGGCAAGAGTTACGCCATATGCCCTAACTGCATCACCCATGCTCCCTATATGTGGAATACCGGATGCACCTAATCCACTTTCAACTCGTATAAGCTTAGTATCTCTGCCTAGCTTGTTTTCTCTTGATATGAGATCATGTGCTATCTTATCGATCCATGTTCCTTTGCCCAGTATATTCCCATCCGTCTTCATGTTCTTAGCTTAACTCCTTTGTCATGTACGGACCATTTTGATGATATCCAAATTTCCTATAATATTCCCTTGTTCCAACCGCACTAATTACTGACAAGCTATTGATTCCAAACTCGTTCTTGACAATATTCTCGGCTTCGTTTAGCATACATAATCCAAATCCTTTATGTTGGTATTTGTCCGAGCTGGTCTTTTGGCCAACGTCGACTGCTTGACCATATACATGCAGTTCCCTTACTAGGGCAACACCACGTTCATCTTTTGTTTTTAGTTGCTCTATTAAAGGATTAGTAGTATGTCGAAGACGCAAAAAACCTAGAATAACTGATTTATCTTCATTTTCGTATGACAAAAAGACCTCATGACCAGCAGAGGCATTATAGTCTATTCTATTGAGAACTACTTTGTCTTCAGACAAGTACGAGATGCCGTTTTGCAGTCCGACCTCTCTACATCTGATACATCTGCACTTTAATCCTCTTTTCTTCAGTTCTTTCAACGCGACCTGTCTTAAGTTCCCGAATTTAGGTCCACTTCGTATATCATCAGATTCAATTTCTCGCTGAACTCGCATAATTCTGACCCAGGGAGGTACCATCTTCTTCACCTCAACTAAGATTTTTATCATTTCTTCATCGGTGTACGCATTGTACCTTCCACTTTTATACAGATTGAATAGTCCAGTGCCCTCCAAAACAAGGGTTGGATAAATCTTTATCATATCCGGTTTAAATGAAGAATGATAAAATAAAGTCTTAAAATCATTAATGTCATTTTCTAGAGTAGTGTTAGGTAGTCCTGGCATCATATGTGCGACAATCTTGCAGCCAGCATCCCTAGCGATCCGGAAGGATTCGATTACATCCTTAAGGGTGTGTCCTCGATTAACAGCGCGATAAACATTATCTCGTAAAGACTGAACCCCGATCTCCACTCTAGTAACGCCGAGTCCAAGTAGCAACTTGACTTGTTTCTGTTTGCAATAATCAGGTTTTGTTTCGACAGTCAAACCTACACATCTCGACTTACTAGTTTCATTAAACTTCTTAGCTTGTTCAAGAGTAGATGAGAGATCTCGTTTGCCGCCAAGGGTATTCAATGCATCAAAACATCCTTTGACAAATTCCAGTTGATATTCATCAGGCATGAAGGGAAATGTTCCGCCTACTACAACCAATTCTATCTTTGATATACTATGCCCATGAGATTCCAACTGATGTAGCTTATACACTACTTGTTTGAATGAGTCATAATTTGAATTCTGAGCTATCCTCGTGGACGGTTCAGAACCAGTATAGCTTAGCGGCGTATTGTGTTCAACTCCACCAGGACAGTAGATACAGCGGCCATGTGGACATTCGTATGGTTTTGGCATAACTGCTACCACTGCAACTCCAGAAGCGGTTTTGATAGGTCTGACCATTAAGGTCTTCCGATACTCGCTATCAAATGGTAAGAATCGAATTATGCTCTCATTTTTAGGTAATGTAGTCAAATGATACGAAGATGAAATTTCTCTTAATGTTTTTGATATTTCAGCAGTTGTCATTTTTGGTTTCTTTGCTATTGTGTTCGCAATCTCGCTGCAGGCTAAGATATATGCTGTTGACGAATCCAGAATTGAACCTACAGAGCCTCTTTGGGCCTTCTTTTCTTCCAATTATTCAAAAATATTTATGACAATTAATATTAATTTTTGTTTACTTAATTTGAAGGCCAATTGATCCGATTGATAATATCTACTAATCCACCACATGATCTACTGTCTATCAGTGACAAGCTAGCTTTTCAGACTACTTTGTTATATGCAACGTAGTCAATTGTGAGAATCATATACAAATATACGGAAAAATATGTCACTAGGAGAAAAAATGTGACTTGAACAACTTCAAAGAAATATTCAGCCTGAAATTCAGACCGCTATATAGTAAGAGTCACGCCGCGTATTTTAATTTGAACTTCTCCCCTACCATGAGCGGCTACATGTCCAATGCAGGTGCACGACATTCTGTGCTTCTCAATTATGTCTATAGCATCATCGACAGCAGACTTCGGAAGCACTATACAAAAACCTATTCCCATATTAAAAGTTCTGTACATTTCCTTAGTTTGGATATGACCTTCTTTTTGAATAATTTTAAATATATCAAGAGGCATAGGTAGGTTATCGAGCCTATAACTCACATTATTATTGAGCCTTGAGAATTTGGCAAATGAACCTCCTGTTACATGCAACAGCCCATGAAGAGGGAGATTGGCCTTCCGGATCAGTTTTGCGACGGGGCGAACGTATATCCTTGTGGGAGTTAGCATCATTTCCCCAATCGTCTGATCAGTTTCATTCATAAAATCAGTGATAGAGTATTTAGATAGTAGTACCTTGCGTGCGAGAGTATATCCGTTCGAGTGGAGTCCGCTACTGCCGATGCCGATAATCGCATCTCCATCCTTGATCTTGTTGCCCATCGTCAATTTATTTTTGGTATGAACTATTCCAAATGCCATACCTACTAGGTCAAACGTTCTTGCACGGTTGTCACCTGCCAAAAGATCGGGTATTACTGCTGTCTCTCCACCGACTATAGGTACGTTTGCATCTCTCGCTCCTTTTACTAGTCCGATAGCAATGTTTCTAACTAGAGTAGAGTCTGGAACCTTCACTGCAATATAGTCGACAAATCCGGTTGGTATAGCGCCAACGCAAATTATATCATTTACGTTCATCGCGACGCAATCAATTCCAATAGTGTCAAAACGATTCATCATTTGAGAAACAATTAACTTTGTTCCTACTCCATCGGTGTGTAGCGCAAAAATTTTGCCATCGACATCGATAAGTCCAGCATAATGCCCAAATCCTGATAAAACCCTCCCGTGAGCTAGGAATGAGTGAGATGATGATATTATCTTTCCAATAGAATTTTGAACTTTAGTTACCTTCTTGATGTCAATTCCGGCATCTTTGTATGTCACCTTACTAATTCTCAAATATCGATACTATATTGTAATCGGATACATATTACTTTTGACATAGCCAACAAGATAAGATTGAAAAGGATGACATTCCTGACCATATAGATTCCAGAAAAAATCGAAGATGTGAATAGAAATTGTTATTGGCTCATATAGGTTAGTTCTATTTTATAGTACCAATTATACGGCAGAGTACAAAAATACATCTTATAAAAGGGGATCGATCTGATGACATATTATTAAACTATTCGTCCAACTCAGAACAGCCAATGCCACTAATCGTCAGTCAGATATTCTACTTGATAGTTAAATTTTTATCATTGCAAAAACGGCATACCAATTTAGAGATCCCTCGGCTTTCCGTGAGCAGCAAAAAGCAGACATTTGTCCTCGCGGGCGTAAAATAAGGAACCTGGCTGAGATTTATTCCTCCCATAAAGTAACAGCGTCTATAAATATTTTAGTAGATAACATCGATATTAGCTGAGCAATGATGTAAAGAATAGTTTTCAGTCATCCCGCTTCAAACGACAGTCAATCAAGACTTTATCCTCATGTACCAACGACTCAACATTGCTGAGATGTATCGGATTATAGAACCAGAACTAGAATTACGAAGATATAACGATGTTATAATGGGACAGCGTAGCATGATAAAGGTTAATAATGTATCGCCGACAAGTCACCATAACACAAACAAATTATGACCTCCCCTAGCAAAATTGAAGGAAAGAAGGATGAAGCGGAAGTACTGTACATCGGAACAGCTGAATCAGAGCACATAGAAATGTATCTAAAGGCAATTTGGTATATACGCGAAAAGGGAGAAAAAGTAAAAGTCAGTTCAGTGGCCAAGCTTCTAAATGTGACACAACCATCAGTTGTTCAGATGCTGCATAGGCTGAACAATGCGGATCTTGTAAGTTATAACAAAGGAAACCTCGTGGAGATGACATTAAAGGGTGAGCGTATAGGAAAACAAATGATTCGTAATACAAGGTTACTCGAGGTAATGATGAGAGATGCTCTTAAAATTGAAATTGATGAAGAGATGGTTTGTGGAATAGAACATCATATGAAAAAGATTTTTACAGATGCTTTGTGCACGCTTTTGAATCATCCCAGAAGATGTCCACACGGGTTAGACATTCCATTTGGTAAATGCTGTAGAAAATAGCAAATGTCATGATACTT
>JBQCDO010000034.1:0-4629 GCA_051961195.1 Nitrososphaeraceae archaeon
GGAAGCAGATGAAACGTGGTTACTCCAAAGTGTTGTACAATCAACGAAACAAGGATGAGACCATTGTCTCGGTCATAAAACGACTATTCGGAGAGCATCTGATGTCTAGATCGATTAGAACACAGAACAGGGAATTATCATTCAGATGTATAACTTACAACATGCACAGACTAACTAATCTGATAATATTGATGATGTTTTCTACAAAGCCGAGTGGCTCAAGATTTTTAAATTCTATTGATATTGATGAAACATTTAGATATATATTTAGAAGCATAACCAAAAAGTCTGAGGTCTAATTACTGCTTAGTCTAATCAAGTTATATCCTATATTCACGTAAAAATGACTATTACTAATAATGCCTGTTTGAAATAATCAAAATATTGACTTTGGCTAAAACTTAGAGAGGCATTTATATTATGAAAGTAAAAATAGAATCATGAGAAGACAATTAGAGTGTCATCTAAAGGATCAGGACAGCATTACGAATGGCAAATAGTTGATAAGGTAAGGGAAACCCCTGATACATACACATATTCTTTTTCACCCAACTCTGGATCCCAGAGATTTAATTTTAATGTAGGGCAATCCGTCACGATTCGCGCATTTCTTAGAAGGCCTTTAGCATCAGGAAAGTTCGAAGAAGGCTTCGTTGAGAGAGCATATTCAATTGCATCATCTCCCACTAGGAATTTGATTGATTTGACAATCAAAGACGAAAAACCATATGGCTATATTAATCCGGCGACCGGAAAGGCTGACGGTTTTGCAGCTTATTTCCTCGAACAGACCAAGATTGGCGACAAGATTGATGTTCGGTTAAATCCAGCAAAAAATCATTTTTTGTGGAAGATTGCGGCTGGACTAGAGAATGATATAGCCTACTGGTCAGGTGCAAACGGAATAGAGTCTGCCAGATGCCTTATTCAATATCTGGAAGATTCAGGGAATCCAGATATTTGTCTTACATTATTCTATAGCAATCCATCTTTACACGTCATCAAGGAGCAAGATGACAGGTCATATTTGAACGTAATCTATTACAAGTGGTTAATCGATATGGCAAGGAAAATAGAGGGTCTTAAGGTCATTTTTACGTTCACTAGAGATAAAGAAATATTATCATCAGATCATCCCAGAATTATATATAGAAACGGAAGATTCTTTGTAGGCCCAGATGGAACCAAAGAAAAAACTCTTTCAAAATATCATGGAAATATCAATAATACCGATAAAATTTTTAATCCTATATGTGGAAGCAGCGGTTTTATTAATGGCATAGTCAAGTTACCGAATGGGAAGATAGAGAGAGGAAAGGGAATAATGCAAGATCTGATGGATATTGAAGGTGTTAAACCAGAAAACATTGATAAGGAACAGTATTATCTAGAAGTTGTAGGTGTCAAATAAATACGCTATATTTTAGATGAAGTCTTATCTCACATCAAGAGAGTTAATTTTTAGATAAACAAATTCATGCGATTCTTCAGAATGCGATTTCATTCTCGAGTATGGTATGAGATTAAATAACGTAAGATATTGGGAACAAAATTTGAAAATATGTAACTACTCGACTAGGGTTCAACTGTAATAGTTACATATGAAGGACTGCTGACTGCATCATTATTATTTATTATTAATTGAAATGTTAATGTGGTGGATTCGGTGACTTGCGGCGCTTCAAATGTAGGTTTGATACTATTGCTATTTGATAATGATACGATAGGACCACCTGCTAGCTGTAACCATGAATAATCTATTTTCTTTCCATCCGGATCGTAACTTTTACTCCCGTCTAAAGTAACACGATTCAAAGATTGCGTATTCTTGTCAGAACCAGCATTAGCGACAGGGATACTCCCAGAACTCAATTCCTTTTCTTGATCATCATTCGCATTATTAGTAGTTGTGTAAGTACTTTGGTCTCCATTAATTATTATCGGAGACGAATTATATGAATTTGCAGTAGACTCTGTGCCTACTACAACCTTTCCGTCAGAAGTATGACACGGGCTAATATTGCAAGGGCTAACTGGACAGGGATTTATTAGACATGGGTCAACAGCTTTATCGCATGGATTTGCACTTACACCATAGCCTGTACAATGTTGTTCAATATGATTCGAATTATCTCGATGTATCTGATTTGAACGGCAAGAATTGATGCTTAGTCCAAAACCTGTACAATGTGCCGCTGACTTGGCGTTGTTTGGATTGATATTATTTGGATGTATGTTGTTTGGATTGATATTATTTGGATGTATGTTGTTTGGATTTATCGTGTTAGATTTAACATTATGCGGAAGACCGTTGGGAGAATTGAGATGGGGAGGACCAGCCTTACCAGGAGAAGGAGAAGTACCTAAAGAAGACAGACCACCAAATCCAGAATGGCTACCCTCATCTGGTAAAGCAAAGACTCTGGATTTATCAATAAGTGTTGCAGTTGATAACAGGGTTAGAGATACAAATAACAACATTGCAATTTTTTTTAAAGATTTTGAACCGTTTTCAACAAACAGAAAATTTGATGGATTGATATGTTTAGAACAGTCAATTAAGAATTTTTCAATATTAGATTCAGATTTAGCACTTTTTTGCCCATATATATCATTTAAAACTTGTCTTTTAAAAACCGATTGGAATACTAAATTCAAATATATTAAGTACAATTATGATAAAGATGGGTTATGATATATAGACTTTTACAAACAATTTTTAGAGATTAAGATAAGAGTTACTCGCTTGCAAGATTTTTTAAATTCATGATATAAAAATACTAATGCGGCTATTATTCTAATACATAGTAATCGCACATAGAAATTCTCTGAAAGCTTTAATGGAAATCTGGTTGGAAATGATGTGCAGTGCAGACAATTGAGTGGATAGCGATCCAGCATTTATTCATGGCTCGGAGCTCATTCTGGATTTACAGATCATGCAGCTGCCGCCATGCGCCTTCCTACAATTTCTGTACAATCCGCTAACTCTAATGCTAAATAAAGTAATCCAGAAGATAATGCGTGCACGGGCACTAAAGAATATATGTTCCATAAATTAAAATTATTTAGAATAGAGTGCATGGAATTTCATATATGATACTATACTTTTGATACCTGGCCTTGTGTTGGTAACTATATTAAGACAAATGAAAGATCTTCACATAATCCATATCGATAATTAAGAGGAAGTTAGAGGTATGCCTACACAGTAATGTCGTATCTAGATGTCTTGCAACTACACACCATACTCATGACAGCGTGTCCGTCCTACATCTGCTAGTCTAACGTTTAAATCTCCATCCAACAATTCTAATGGATCGTTACCTATGTTTCTTAACATGTATTCTCTTAATGCACTTTTGATCGTATCTATACTATATTCACTTAGTACTGCTTGTCGTATTTCTTCAATAACAAATACATTAGGACGTCGGCCATGCTCACTATTGTCAATACGATTAAGTTCATTATCTCTCCTACAAAGTTCTTTCATGAACGTTCGGACTATTATCTCGTTCTCTGAAGATTCATTGACAACCATAATACTTGTACTCTTGGTTATGTATAATCTGAATATAAAGATAAGCAGAGAGCTGAACCGAACGGATCGATTCACATGGTACAGGCATTATGTATTTATATTTTTATCTTCAGTACCTTCGTATAGTTATTGTTAGACGCATTATGTGTCTTGACTATAATCCTCAACTATATACCTAGATGACCTGTGTCTTACTATCCTGCTGTTAATACCACTTAACAGATTGTTCGATGTGCTCAGTCAAACCCGATTATATTCTTGATGTGATAAAGGTTCTATACAGTCTTGACAAATCTTAGTCTTACACTTGAAGTAGTAAAGGTAATTAGTAAGTGAGCCTCACTGAACCAATCAGATAGCACTACAATACCCTGCTGTTAAACAGCGATAAATTCAATGAATGTTATAGGGCGCTCGTTTAATCTCGAAACGGTCCCCCACTGACGGCACAAACGTATCGGGTCTATGTGCCCTTCGGTTCAGGCCAATTATCAACACGTAATTGGTCTATAGGTTGATTGCAGTTTCCCTGTCGTTAGACGAAAGGTGTCCCTGTCCTATCTGGCCCGATATATTCTGGATGCATAAATTCGCTAACGTATCTTATACGCGCACTTGACCACTACATCATACGTCCAGCCTCTTGCTAGGTTAATCACACCTAAACCTGAAGTACCTGATTTATGGATTATACTTTTCACCCACTTGCACGTAAAAGCCCCTCTTACCGAACCCCAGCAAGACTAATTATGAACTTATGTTGGTTCTGTTATTACCTCTGCTGTATGCAAAGGTCGTTAAATTCGATAGGATTATCTTTTTCTCGTCACAAGGCATGGTAACCGCGGCAGAATACTTGATTAGGCCCGGGCTGATTAATTGCAAAATTCCTGGGCGTGTTAGCAATAGAATTACTAATAGAGACAATTGTTAGAACGGTACAAGTGCATAAATGGATACGCCATCACAAGTAACCACATATTAACCTAACATGATCTGATGTATGGCAGGCAGTACATAACACGCGCCCACGGCTTTTATAAATGAAATGTTCTCATCAATGTATATGTATATCGAACAGTCCG
>JBQCDO010000035.1:0-15521 GCA_051961195.1 Nitrososphaeraceae archaeon
AAGACATATGGATACTGCACATCCACCACAGGCTCCTTCTGCCGCAGATGTTGAAAAAGTATTAGCTGGCATTGCCTATCCAAAAGCAAAAGATGATTTGGTACAATATTCATCTCAAAAAGCATCAACTATTAGTAAAGATCTTTTTGATTTGATAAAATCGCTTCCCTTACGCACATATAGAGATTCTGCCGAAGTTGCTGTAGCGCTAGGTGAATTAAAGAGCTGGAAGAAGGTAAGAGAGGCAAAGCAAGCTGAAGCAATAAAGCAACCTAGTAAGCAAGGGGAAAAACTGCAGCCACATCTTCAGTATCAGCAGCTGCAATTGCAAAGCTTCTAGCAGGAATAGATTTTCCGAAGAGCAAAAGTAGTTTAAAAAGTTATGCAAAGAGGAATAAAGCCAAAATTAATTATAGCGATCCAAATGAAAATGAGATTCTAAACATACTAAACCGTCTGCCAGATAAAGAATATCGTAATATGGCAGATGTTGAAAATCAGTTGGCAGCTCGATATAGTAATACCATATGAATGATAAAACTGATGAGAAGATAAGTAGCGGCAAAAACCAATAGGGAGACTTATCTCATAAATTCTCTATTTACTATAAGAATGAAAAAATAAATAATTATTTTCTATTTCTTTCAAGTCCTATCTTTCTACACTGAATGAAAATTTAATACCTGTTCTGTACTGAGTTACCGGTATTAGGATCTACTTGTGCAGTCTGATCTACTATATCTATTCCATGTATTCCACATATGGTCTTTACAGCCTCATTCACTGCGATTTGGGCAGATCTTCCCATCCCTTGTCAAAAGTTTCTACAATTTCTTCGATTTTGGCAATTGACATTCTGGTTAATTAGATTTCATCTTTAAAAGTTTCAGATCGAATATTGTCAATATAGTCTAAAATAATAAATTAATTTAAAGATTGTACATGTACTCCTAATTCGCATACCAGATATTTTTATTGAATTCGATTATTATAACTCAACATTACAATAAAACGATGATTAATAATAATTACATAAATTGTAGATGACTACACAAGGTTCTGGGTTATAGTTACTTTTTTTGGGTATGTATATTTTCCCTACTATTATATATTAGAAGAGTGAAAAATATGCATGGATATATCGAAAAGGGATTCTCATTCAGATCAAGAGTTAATGAAAATATATGATTTGAGAAATATCGCAGTCGTTGGAATGTCCAATAAAGAAGGAAAACCTGGTTACTTTGTACCTAAATACCTAATTGAACATGGATATAATGTGATTCCAGTAAATCCTACTTTAAAGGAAGTACTTGGAAAAACATCATATCCAGACATTGTCTCTATACCAACTGAAATAGACATCATTGATATATTTAGGAAATCTGAAGATGTACCTCCAGTCGTAGAGGGTGCTTTGAAGAAAAAAGGCGTGAAAATCATATGGATGCAAGAAGGTATATACAACGAAGATGCCGAAAAATTGGCTAAGGAAAATGGGTTAGACGTTTTATTTAATAGATGTATGATGGCAGAACATATGAGACTATTTAAATGAATAAATTATAGTGTAATTATTTTTATAATAACAAACTGTGGAATCATCTTTCCTCCAATACATAAACCTATCATATTACGATATTGTCAATAGTATCATTAAAAGTAGTTTGATTCATGTGATAGATATGTATTTCTGAATTTACAACTAATTCAACATTGTAACAAATAAATACCTTTCCACGGCAATTACACTTACATAATTTAAGGTAGTTTTAACATTAACTCAAGGTTAATGCTCAGATTATCACAGTTCTCCAAATAATTGGAGTTATTGCGAATGTAGTTCTTTGCCTTCATCAACTGTTGTAGTATCTCTATGTCTATCACCTATATGTCTATCCTGTATATACACAAGTCTATAAAATTGTCATCCCATCGAGGCATCACGCAGATACCCGCTGATAATGCAGAAGAAAGAAAATGTGACTACGTCTAGATCACGTCTGTCATTTCACACATAATCTAACACTTATTCTAATACCTAGAATCCAATGAATGCAGTCCTAGATAATATTCGTCTACCATCTCATTTGCATGATCAGATGAGGAGGAATTTCCATATTTATGATGAGTTAACATAGTTAAACCAGTTTTATTAACCATTGATGAAAAATCTATTGTAGCACGTAATAAGATGCCTTCTCTACCAGGCTTTGGAACGAAACCTATAAACCATCTATCAACATCACATTGTTATAGGGATAGAATTTATATTATTAAGGATGTCATTCTATCTTTAGTAGAATATGGACATCTTAATCAAACATCTTTGATTCGTTTCTGTGGTTTAAATCTAAAAAAGCACAGATCAATATTAGATGAGCTAGAATTAAATGCATTCATTAGCAGAAGTGAATCCTTAATAGGGCATAGAATTATTACAATTTATAAGCCAACACAAAAGGGAATCGTATTTTGCAATAAGATAATTGTTCCATATGAAAAAGTGTTTCCAAGGGATAAAAGGCAGCTCTCTGAGATTTATAAAGGGACTGTGGAATCAGGAGATGGTCAAGTCAGAGAGAACAAAAATAAAAGTCATAAGATTATCACTACGATCTCATAGGAACAACAAAGTATTGGTCACATTAGTAGGCGAGAGTATTCTGGTCTCCCAGAGAAGAAATCAGATATAGATTGTAGTTATAAAAGATTAGTTTAGTGTAAATTATATTTAATAACGCTATATACAGAGAATAGAGCCAATTAGCAACTTCAACGACTGATACTGTAAAATTATATTGATTATGTCTCGATACCATATTCTTCTGCGATTTTTCTATCTGCTTCTTCCCTCTCTCTTTGAAATTCTCTATACCCTTTAGTCCATTTTACTACTATTGAACGGCATTGCCTTATCCCTGCAATAATCATTGTAATAGAAATAACGATTAGCAGAACCAATAGTATACCAAGTACGACACCAAATTCATTCTCAATTTCAAGAACTGCGAAAAATGTCGGGTGTGATATTAAAAAGAGCGAAAGGCCTATTGCAAGCGGGGCAAGAATTAGTGCAGAAATAGAAATATAAAGTAACGTTCTTCTTATCTTTAGAATTTGGAATATAAAATCATCCATTGATGTGACGATATCTAATCTAGACTGTTCTGTTCTAGTTATAGCAGAGTTAGAAATAGAAACACTATCCTTATTATCGTGGTCATCTTGATCTTCAGCAGGATTCATCTATCTAAGTACAATAAATAAATAAGATTCATTATTTATTTGATGATTAACTTTGTTAACCTATTAAAATATGAGCATTAAGTAACAATGTGAATTTACATAGATTAGCATACTTTAAGACCGTATTAGTAATATTATCGATATGAGGAAAAAGAAAGGTAATGCGATACGGTATTTCACTGGTATTAATGCCGATTTTATTAATTCTGGACCGATCATGAAGGACATAATGATACATGAACATGACTTTACACATACGAATCTTATAGTAACGGCAAGTTGGATAATTCAGTGCATAACCTGCAAGATCTATTTCTGTAAATTATGCGGCATAGTATTAAATAATTTTCACGATTTTAAAAATCATGTATGTAGGGTCGGCTAGATACCACGATTTCTTCTCTGATGAATAGATATTATGTAATATCTTAGAATAATATTAATTAAGAGTCATATTATGACATCTTCGATACTTAACACTAGTATATTACCAAATTTGGATAAATAATTTAGAAATATTCCTTGGTTAGTTATATAAATATCGTCCTAACAAATGTGCACACAAATGCTTTCATCGCCGTTGAGACGCATCTATTCTGACTAACCTAGATTGGTCGTTTGATTTTTTTCTTTTCATCACTTTACAGAAAGAAAGAAATTTTCATCAAAGGATGATTTAAAGTATTGTTGAGATCGATTCCGTAAGTAACTAAATTTACCACTATATAAAGATCAGATTACAAGAATGGTAAGTATTTATAAGAAAATCTACATTCAGTTTGCTGATAAGATATGTATGAAAGTCGTTACTATCACGAAGGAAATGATAGACAGGGTTAGCAAAAGAACTTGAGCCCAGGTTTTACTTTAATAGTCAGTACAGAATGCTGTTAAAGAACTTGGTAATCTGGGGGCCAGAGGATTATTCTTGCAAATCTGCTGGGGAAGAGCAACGAGTACCGTGTAATTGTTAGCTTTGGTAAGTGATAAACTCATCAAATAAATGCTTCGGATGAACTTCTTGAGGTATCTCAAACTTACAAACCGATCAATCAGAGTAAAAATATTATCCGAAAGAAGTTTATTACTTATTAACTGGAACTATTCTGTATATTGTTCCTTGTTTTTCGTCAAACGTTAATACATATAGGTAGCCATCATAAGGGCTTACCTTAAGATCTGTAATACCACCAAAGCCTTTTCCAAATATTATTTGATCAAAAGAATCAGAACTGTTTGCAACCCCATCTGCAAGTTGACCGGTCGGGAATAATAATCGTTTCCTTTGGGGATCTAGTTTGAAGTGATAAATATTTCCATTTTTCGCATCAGCAACAAACATATCGTTTTCATATAGATTTCCCATCTTGTTAGAATTAAGGAATGCAATCCCGGTCGGAACGACTTTCCGAAACCAAGTAAATTGGGGTGGATGATATTTTCCTTTCCCACCAAAACTTATCAAGTCATTTGGATGAAGAGATGCAACATGCTTCTTTTCAGTTTGATCTATATTAAATCCATGTAGCCATATGCCATCAATACGATTGTAGCCACTGTTAAATCCGGGGAAAACCAAATTGATTTCATCACCAAATGGCAAACCAATTTGTGTATCCCAGAGAATTTTTGTTATTGGATCGAAAGTAAGTCCAAAACTATTCCATATCCCGTAGGAATAGTAAAGATTTAAGGGGAATTTATTTCCTAAAATGCCAGGTAATATTGGCTGACCACTTTGAGTAACTCTGAGTATCCCGCTAGTTCCATCAGGTTCACTTCCATTTTGGATATTCTGTGCTTTAGTATTATGTCCATTAATTCCAACGTCACCTATAGTAACATATACATTATTATCCGGCCCGATAATCACCTTACCGCCATCACCGATAGCCCCTGGAGTTGCTGGAAGATCTAACAATAATTTTGGATTTACTAACTTATTACCGATCAATTCATATCTATATAGTCGGTTACCCAATGGCTGTTCTTCTTCGGCAATATCATCACTGGTACGAATCTGGCCTTGAGTATAGTATAGGAAAACATTAGCTATAGAAGTAGTCTTATTATGTTGACTATTAGGATCTCTGGGGACTGTAGTGATCGAAGAATGAGGAGCAATCGCGATACCTAACATACCTCTATGACCATACGTGGCAACATCTACATTAAGCAAGGGTTGTTGCAGTTCGGTACCATCTACAATTCTTCTTACTATGCCTTCATCTTTCTCTGTGACTAAAATATCGTTAGGGCCTAAAAAGGCCATGCTGGTTGGATATTCTAATCCTCTGAAAACCACTTGTGTCTTTAGCTCGGGATTAAGTATTGTTGGTCCTTTAGGAAATGGGAGAGCAACTTCCGGATATTTTGATGCTATTGGTTTGGCAAAAGCACTATGATTAATTTGTAGTATAAAGTGTAGAAATTTATTTGATGTCGATGTAGAAGTCAGAATAACTAAGATTGTAACCAAAATTATACTCGCTAAGCATAATGACAATAGCGGCATGAAATGTGGCATTATCAACTCATAGAATATACTAAGGAAGTTTCCTATATCTATTGAGTTGGCAATATGTATAGAAAGTATACCTTGGAGTGCCGCAACACCATCTTCTCCATCGTTGATGCACTTGGTATTTTATAGCATTACTTAATAGGTTGGAAATAACTTGCGTGAATCCTTCTCTATCTACCCTCAACTATAATATCTTCCTTGTTATTGACATATATCTATATCCATACAATTGGCTGTTATAACATCCACTATAGAACGAGCTATAAGAATTGTATGTCATTATTGCGAATCAAAGTCTGAATAAGCCGACCTATCAAAACCTATAGATAGAATACACCTAGGAAGTGGACATCTTGGTTGAGATATGGGAGAGTAGTAACTGTCTTATTATGAACATTAAGAATAATGAATTTTTTTATTGTCTCCCACAGTAGTCAGGTAAATGTACTATTATTAATGTCCAAATGTCCGGTTTTAATTGTACATTAAAGTAATATCTAAGATTACGTAGCAATAAAAAAAACAGATGAAAAATGAAATCCCAGATCATGGGCAGATATGTTTGAGAGGAACAGTATAAGAGCTGGACTAAGTATATCTATGGTTAATAAGGATAAAGAAGAAGCTATTCATGCTATCACCGAGACGATAGAAGAAGTAGGTGAACCATTGCGAAAATATATTTCATCTAAAGACAATCACAATGAATTTCTAAATGTATCTTATCCATCCGGCGACAAAGCTGATGCCGACAAAATTTTATTTGACGTCTTAATCGACTCAGAACGCATAGTAAGTATAAAGAATAACTATACTGAAGATATTAGCATTAGACTTCGAGATACACTTGAAGATTATGGAGCAATAGTTGTTAAAATTATTGATGGTAATATAACAAATGATATCGTCAAATCGTTTTCTAAGGATGTAAGTTTATACAAATTAGCTTCAGGAAATAAGATTCATTTAGCGATGATAATAGGTGAGGATGTGTAAGAAGATTCATATGCATTAGCTATAAAATTAGAACGAAATGGAATTAGATATTTTGTACTTACCGAGAAACCGTCTCCATTGCATATGTAGCAACTGTGCAGTATTCCCATAACTAATATATGAACACTAAATTAGCAATATTATGATCAGAAATGTAGATATAGAGTTTGTAAATATTAATCTTAAAACAAATAATATTATAAAGTATTAAAGAGTTATATCATAATAATTGTGCAATAGCCACAATTTTCAATAGGTTTCAATTATAATGATATCAGTTGGATTATTAAGATATTAATTCCATATAAAATATAAAATTAATTCTGATCTAACTTAACTAGGTTAATGCAAGTTTATTAGGAATATGTCGGACATTGTGCTATGTCATTTAAGAATAGGAAAAAGAGTTTTTGTACAATAATGAATAAACTATTTAATCATAGTAATATTACACATTATATTATCATATCTTTTGATACTTAAGAAAGGTAAAGAGGATACTAAAAATTGTAATAAGATATGCCTATTTGGTATGAATATACCTGTACAAGAATCTAAGATTCAATATATTTTAAAAGCTTTAGAGATTCTAAAAAGGGAGTAGTAAAATTATCCTATACTAATAATTCTCACAATCATTGGTCTTTGTATCTCCTTCTGAAGGATGATAATCTCTTACCGTATCATTTCCAAGACCACAGTCAAAATAGTCTGCACCCGGTCCACCAATAAGAATATCATTCCCCTGTCCACCAAATAATCTATCGTACCCGGCATCACCATATATAATGTTGTTACCTGATCTGCCTACAAGTATGTCATTCCCAGGTCCTCCGCATATTACATTATCATTAGTATGATCATCGCTACCACCTAATATTGATACAATATTATTGCTGTGATCCTCTCCTGAGCCGCTAGAAGCCATACTCTCAACAGCATTAGAACTACTACTTGGTACTATGCTATTAGCAGAATCACTCCCGATCCTTGATACTATAAATCTACTACTATTTCCATTGTCATTTTGGCCCTGATCTGTGACTGTAGAAAGTATTCCTATATTATTACAGGAAGATGTTGTTATTCTATATCTAACCTTTCCTATAAAATCGTCAATAGTACCATTGATTTGATTTCCTAGGCTATTTTTATTATTACTTGCGATGACGTCTGTCATATGCAATCCGTATAAATTCATCATAATAACTATTAATAAAATCAAAGTAAATATACCGAGAATTGCATTTCTTGGCCGACTTGGCTTAGGCATACATTATTCTTCTATTAATAAATTATATAACTCTCTCATATTTTAATCTACGAGGTTTATATCTATACGATTGTTTACTCATGCATATATGCCCAAGTTGAGAGTAAGCTCGGTCCGGTAGTGACTATAGTTGGCATGTAAAAACATTAAAGAAACATATTGAATGTTACAGGCAATTACAAATGCATTTAATAGTACGCTTGACACGAGTCATCATACACAATTTCATACTAAATAACAATTCGAAAAATGATTACAACTTGAGAGTAGTAGCTAAGAATAGGTAATAACTAATAATACGAGTCAACTGCCCATGATAATTCTCTTTGATACAAGGTTTTAAAATACATCTACATTTGTTATCACAAGATTAGCTCGAAAAAGAATCGGCTGAGATTAATGATTTGGTCCTTATCGTATTATATAGATGAATATTATATAAATTCGACACTCCAATTTAACAAAATTTATTTCTTAAAGCAGGCTAATCAGGTAATTTTATTTCAAAATCGTTGAGTGATTGTAAGCTATGCAAACAATTGGCATTCTTATGCAGTACAGACAAAGAATTATGAAAAAATATAGTGAATAGATCTTCAATATGTCTTAATTTATTTACAAGGTATACCAGATCAAATCATACTATATAGCAATCATGAAAAATTGTTATCTATTTATGCGTAGCCTAGAGAGAGTTTTTAATTATATGTAAACATTCTCCCATACTAATTTTCCAAGCTTGTTAAGAGCCTGCTTCAATGGCTGATTTGTACTATAAACTATAAGTGTATGATCTCCTGTTTTCTGGTCAGGCCAAAAACCTCCAGGACAATATTTACATGTAGCATAATGGAAATTAAAGGTATCCAGTATTTTAAATCCATTTTTTGGAAATTGTTCTTTGTAATATCCAAGCCATCCAGGGTGTATTCCACCATCATTATCTTTGTTATTTGCTACCTGACTAGTAGGAGTGTAAAAGCCACCCATTATTAGATTTCCAACTGATTTTTGAGGATTAGAAACAACAGATAGGTTTCCTTTCATCCAAGGATATTTTGTATCTTGTATTGTATATTGTCCTACTGGCAAGACTTTCGCTGTCGAACTATTTGTGTAATCTAATTTACCTGTGGTATAGACAATATTGTTGGAGCTATCCATGATGTTTATTGTGTGAGGATGCGGTGTGTCCCATGGAGCATCAGCATCAAGAAAAGATATAGCTGTTCCTTGCTGTATTACCAGGTTCATTGGGAGATAGATAGGATTATGATCACTAATGTATTTGTGCCTCTCATTAACGGCATCTTCATGTGCTTCGTCTACTATATACCAGATAAATATTCCAACTGATTGTGGCACTGTCATTGATTGTGATTGATACACTGATTGGGCAGTAGTAGAAGTAGTAGGAATTTTATCTGTAGTATTTGTACCAATCGTTATTTTGTTCATCACCGTATTTTTTTCTTGTTTTGCAATTGCTATAATATTTGACTGTAATGTGTTTGTTATTGTTACGACAAGTATAGATGAGAAGATTACAAATAATATAACATACGAAGTTGACACCCTAGACAAGTTTTTCATGGATCATTTATTTTCTAGGTATTAAAATATTTTTGGGTATAAATATCAAATTATATTAAGTTAATATCCTTTTCACTTATTATTAAGAACTTTATAATATTTTCTTTAAATCGTCATTTTTGATAAATTATACAAAATAGAATATCCTGGTTATCAAAATTGATTATCTCATCTTAAAGTAATTAAATATCCTAGTATAAAGTTACAGCACTAATTTCCTTAAATCTAATATAATAAGCAGTAGTCAAAAATATAGTCCTACGAAATATCATCATAGTCGTCATAACAGTGCAATTATTCTATGGTTAGGTGTGACCATTTTTTTCGTACTCTTGTTAACGGGTGTATTATTGCCAAAAGGATCTCAAATAAATGAAGCCACCGCTAAAACGTGTACTAATGAGAATATCGGTCAAGTGACGACATCGTCATGTGGATCGCAAGTAGAATCTATCACATTTATTTTGTCCTCGCCAGGCAACTATGCAAAGATAAAAGCAAACGCCGGAGATATATTAACGACACATGCAAACTCGAAAAGTTCTAATTCTGGAGGTAATGGCAGAGGTTCACAGAATGACATCCCATTTACTCTACCTTTCCCATAGATATTAAAATAATTTGTGAGTATGAATCTCTTTTGATATAGCTACAAATTCTGGTTATATCTTAACGCTATTTGCCGGAATTTCCTATCATACTATTTGATAACTTCGATTAGTGTAATCTTACTATCTTACTATAATAGATTAAGGTTATTATTTTGATTTTGATATACTTAGGCGTCTGTAATTCCAATTCTGGCCTGAATCATAGGCGGATGGATGTCTCGCTCGGGGAGTAGGCATATTGGTACTATGAATAGTCCAGGTAAGTTTGAAAATGCAACTGCATAAGAAATTAGAAGCTACAGCCTGATTTATTTTACTAGATTTGGAGAGCAGTCAGTCATTCATACAATAGTCCTCTCTTAAATTTAGATTATCTATATGTTACTACAGATAAATAAATGGATCATGTTTAAAATCATGGGATTACATGGTCACTACTTAAATATAGTTTAGAGAATAAACGCAAAAACGCTTTATTGGACAAGGTTGGTATTCTTATATGGGCTATGTTAGTGCAGGATCCAGTACTATTATCACACTGATTAAAGTTTTTTTAGCCGTCAGATATGGGGATAAAATCTTCCTTTCTTATTGTCATGCTAAAGTTAATTACCTAATAAATATAGTGCTGCTAAATTTCTGAACAGAATATCTGCTATAGATAATTAGGCTGATTTTGTCTCTGGCTCTGACTCAGATTCGGATTCAGGCTTTGGTTTTCGTTTTGGAGGCATTCGGTTATACATGACTATCATTGCCTTATGGTAAGGACACATGTCATCACACTCCGTCTTGGCCTCTTCGTCTCCAAAAACGACTGTATTATGAAAATCTAAACAGACGAAATTCTTAGACATCTATCTAAACATCAAATTATATCTTATTCTCCTTCTTATACGAGTTTATGCATTTGCATTTGGTTATGACATCATCCATCGTCTCGCCCCATGCATCCAGATTGCCTAACTCCGTATGAGTTTCGTCGCTCACCTTGATGTTTTTCAACGTTACTATTTACTCATACAGTATACTATAAACCCTCAGTCTAATAAGTGCAATTAGCATACCAACTATACCGAGTATGTATTCTGGTGCGTACAGCATACCAGGTAGAAATAATATGCTAAGCGAAAAAAAGAGATATGAAGGAACTAGGATGATTGCATATCTGCAAGACAACGAGTTTATGGACTTTTGAGCAGGCTGGTGAAGAGGAGATTAAAGGCGGTGCAAACGAGGCAGGATTTGAAGTTGAGGGCTATGGTTGTTATTTCGACATGGTCTATCGCCATTGGTGAAAATGCAATTAAAATAGCGATGTGTAGAACAATCATATTGATATTATCCCCATTATCGTTATCGGTAACGGATTTGTATTAGAGTGATAGTTTGGAATGAAAGCAATAGCAAATGCTCTGTTTGCTGTAGTGCTGGCAGTTATGATGATAGCCGCATCTGCTTTGTTTATTGCGGGTTATACATCTGTGTTGACCAAGAAGAGTAAGGATTTAGATAGTAATGGTGGTGGTAACGGGGATTCTAGTAGTAGTTCGTCTAATTTGGATAATGGCAACAAAGGCCCCTTTAGGTCCATCTAAAGAGGACACAAAAGACATGACTAGCGACGATTCAAAGGTCGAGCCAGGTATTCCTGGTCATGATGGAGTTCCAGTCAAAGGTAGTGATGGCGATACTACTGCTAGAATACCAGAACTAGGTTGTGTAGATGGAAAATGGACTGGTGGCACTGATGAAATGTTCAACAAAGGTCCTAATGGCGATGGCAAAATTCCACGGGGTGCACATTTGGTGGTTGCACATCATAACCAATTCAATCACCACCATCTGTCTCAATCACAATAATCAAGCAAAAGATAGACATCGACATAATAGTAAAGAATATCATTCATAGTAGTGGTGGTGCAGTAGCGGCAGTAGTGGCAGTAGCAGCCATAATTTGAGCTCCAGTTGCTTTGATACGATAAAGATTGCATGGTTAGATAAAATCCAGAGGCCAGAATCACGAAGTCGACCAATTCACGGACAAGTGTTTGAGAATGAAGTAAGTTTGGTTCAGACTGCGTTATTATATCATTAGCACTCCTGTTCTGAAGATGATATCTAATGTCACATTCCTTATCTGGTATAGATCTTCTAACTCCAAGCAGGCCAAAGCTAACACAGCAAAGGCTGGTGGAGAATCACAACCTGCAGAATCACTCTTGCAACTTTAGATAGGTGTATCATAATTTGTGCATCTTGTTTCAATTTTCACATCGGTCCAGTAGTTAGGCCCAAAGCAGGTTCTATAATTATGACTTCCAAGTGGTTCTAACTCATATTGTATTGTATGGATTCAGACAGACCTTCTAAAGCAAAATTTACTTCCCTTCCTTGGTATGCAGAGTGAAGTGTAATAGCCACCTTTAATACGTTATTTTGTTTTGGGATTAGTAGTAATAATGAAATCTGCTCAAATTAGTAAGTATGGAGGCAGCGAAGTTGTCGGAATCACTCAGAATGCCACTATACCAAACATGCCTGCAGCTGGAAAGCTTTTAGTCAATATAAAAGCAGCTGGCGTAAATCCTGTAGATTGGAAAATTCGTGAAGGTTACTTCCAACAGATGATGCGACTCCAATTCCCCTTTACATTGGGTATGGATTTTTCAGGTATCGTCAAAGAAATTGGAGAAGGTATATTAGATTTCAAACAAGGAGATGAAGTATATGGCCAAGCTGGAGTAGCTACTGGCGGGTCAGGAGCATTTGCAGAGAAGGCAATGGCAAATGCGGAAAATATCTCCCATAAACCAAAGAGACTAAGCCATATCGAAGCAGCTGCCTTACCGCTTGTAGGTGTTAGTGCCTGGCGAGCACTTGTTGAAAACATTGGATTATCAGATGGTCAGCGAATTCTAATTCATGGTGGAGCAGGAGGTATAGGATCAATTGCTATACAGCTTGCCAAGAACTTGGGAGCATTCGTAGTGACAACAGTAAGTGCAAATGACAAGATGTTTGTCCAAGAACTGGGAGCTGATCAAGTCATAGACTACAAGAGTCAGAACTTTGAAGATCTGCTGCATGACTATGATTCAGTCTTTGATACTGTCGGTGGAGAAACATACAAAAGGTCTTTCAAAGTCTTAAAGAAAGGTGGCATAATTATTTCTATGCTAGAGCAGCCAAACTCAGAGCTGATGAATCAATATAATGTCAAGGCAATATTTCAGTTCACACAAGCAGATAGAGAACGGTTGACTAAATTGACACAGTGGGTAGATCAAAATAATATAAGGATAAATGTAGACAGGACATTTTCAGTAGATGAAGCTGGTAAGGCGCTAAACTACCAAAAGGATGTCCACCCAAGAGGTAAAGTAGTCCTGACTATGTAGTAACAGAAAGTAATAGTAGCCATTAAATTTTTGAAAGCTTCCGTATTTACTGCTTATAGTTGAAATATGAAAAGTAGGTCCTGACAGTATCAATAGTAATGAGTAACAATATGAGAGTCTTGAAAACAAGATTTTAGCATTATTGATACAGTTACCACCACCTTCGATGGGTGCCTAAGCCAGGAATTACTAAAGAATTAACTAGACAGGCTAATGACTTCAGTTATAGTATCTATCGCCTGTTCTCCATATGCCGCAAGGGTATCGATTGCCCCAGTTTGAACTACTGATTCGCTAGAGCAATATGATCTCTTCCCTCACGTTTGACAAAATTTCCTATCTACCACACCTGCACTACCAGATTGGTTGCTGTAGATGGAGTAATTCAGCTTGCTAAGGACTTTTAATTACTGACTGATTTAGGACTTTGCCTCGTATACTATATTAAGCGAAGTCTCAGCTGCTCGTCTAAAACGCTTAAAGCCAGCTGACTTTACTACTTGTGACATACCAGGTTCACCTGTTTGTGCACCTAGTGCAGGTCCATTTTTGCTCAAGGATGCAGGGACACACACCATGGTTGATGCAGCATAAAGCAATCGGCCTAAAAGATTCAGATTATCTTCAAATTTGATATTTGCAAATGGTTCTACTAGCATTAGCGTTTCTTCTGATTTTAACGCCTTTAGTGCATATACTGCTGCTCCTATTGGATCTTCCATATCGTGTAAACAATCAAAGAATGCTATCAAATCATAATCATCACTTGGATAATTAGTTGCAGATGCAATCTCAAAATGTATTCTGTCTTCGTCTAATCCTTCTGCTTTAGCTTTGTTTCTTGCATATTCTATCGATCCTGCGTGGTTATCAAATCCATAAAATTTTGAATTTGGATAGGCCTTTGCCATTAGTATAGTAGAAACTCCATGACCACATCCGATATCTGCAACTTTTAGACCATCTTTCTTAAGTGCCTTTTCTACGTTGCCATTATCAAGGGCAGGAATCCAAGAACTTACTAGGTTTGCTTCATAAGCTGGCTTAAACAATCTTTCTGTTCCTTCAAATAGATCTTTATCATGATCTCCCCATGCTACTCCTTTACCTGTCTTGAACGCTTCTAATATTTTTGGAGCATCTTTGTAAAGAGACATTAAAATCTGAAAACCTCCAGCAGAATAAGCAGGACTAGTTTCATTAACCAGTGCTTCTGCATGTTCAATGGGTAGTGTATACCTATTAGATGAAGAATCATATGTGATGTATCCACCGGCAGCCTGGTTCGCAAGCCATTCTCTTATATAACGTTCTGACGTTCTAGTATTATTTGTAAGTTCTTGTGAAGTTATCGGTTTTCCAAAATCATACATGGCCTTATACAATCCGAGTCTATCCCCAATGTACGTTAAAACTGCACTTGCCGCACCACCAAAATCTGATAATACCTTTCCCATAAATTGCTCAAGTTTTTCTTGATTGATCGATGGAACTGTTGTTGTCACGGGAAGATCAATTGAATACTCAAAGAGGAAATTATATAAAGAGTTCTTTATCACCAATAGCCCACTTTAATCGCAAACCAGATTATTGGATTTTCTGACTCTTGTTTGATCACCAACCATTCATAGACAAATAAAGTCTATAAGATCAGTTAACGATATATACATAACGAGTCGTATTCGTGTCGTCGCTGGCGATGCTGGATTCAGTCTCAACAATCCACCAAACCTGATGGGATTGAGTTCTAACCAGCGGCTGATGATACACAATTTATCGACTAATGGAAACTGGTTTTTTGAGTATTAGATAGCAAAGCACTGGTTTTGTCTTAATCCATTTGGACTTGGCTTACTAGGATAGCAATGTTGATT
>JBQCDO010000036.1:0-3451 GCA_051961195.1 Nitrososphaeraceae archaeon
AATCTACGTGAATGTCCCAGTCGGGCCACTTGTCGTGATAGTGGGCACAGTTATCTTTGCTGGAAGTTTCGCGATAAACTCATTTTCAAAAAGACTTAAGGCCAAGAAAGCGTCCGCAGCATAGATACATCAAAGATAACGCATAAACTGAATGTATCTGTACGTGGGAGACAGTTTTTCTGCTGATAGATATCTAGAATGGAAAAAACCGGCAAGCGGCATTTGGAACTAGAAGATGACATGGAAAGAAAGGTGAAATTATGGAGTTACTGAGTTATCGCATGAGTGCACTACGCGACTTATCTAAGTACAATATGCGGATAGTAGAAGACTACCTCGCAGAGGTAGAAACAATGCGGATTATACTGAATAGAATAATTGACTAAATAGGATTGAAGGGAAGACGTGCCGCATGGTTGTAATATCGCTGATCTGAAAGTATGTTGGTTCAGTTGACGTGTTTTCCACACTTTTTATGACTTTTCCGTAAAATGGCAAACTTAGCGATTTTGACTTAAGAAGATCTTGTCTCCTCCTTTAGACCTATTCTCAGAATCTTCTATTCCAACAATAAACAAGATACCACTTTTCTTATCAGCATTTAATAAAAAGAAATGAAACAAAGATAGTCACTTCCTCTATAGAAATCAATACCAATAGAATCTCATAATTGCAAAAGCGAAAGCGAAAAGAACTGACAGTCGACGGAGCATTAACAGGTAGACATAGACCAACCGGAACTGGTAGATAGGGCTCAGCTGCGGCGACCGAACGAACTAACATGAATTTTGAACGAAGCATGTTGTATGTTGCAGTCCTAGCAGCCTATCCCCTACCGGCTTGCCCCACTCTGTGAGAGGATCGTTTGTCTGTCTTCTATCCCTATCCCTATGGTTGCTTTTTGTGCGAGATATTCTCAATAGTAACGGTAGTATTTATGCTTTTTATTTTTAGCTAGAGGGTAAGTCCTACTGGTTAAACTGTTCAAATTATACTGCTTCTTGTCAAGAATAGATAGAGATTCTTAGCCTATAGTACCAAAACATGTATCTAGTTTAGGTATAGCGGTCGTCGTCGCTATGCATATCACTTTTATTAGTATATACTGTAGTTTCTCTTTCTTTCACTAACTGGCTCAAAATTGGGATAAATCAGAGATTATGAAAGGAATAGGGAGTGTGGAATTTTGGCAAACACATTGTGGGAATCTCCCTAATGATTCTCGTGCGGCCAGCTATGACCAGTGCGGCCAGCTATGAGCGGATGGTAGGGACATACAGACTAGACGCTCAGATTCCACAAATTCTACATACCTTAGCTAATATTTAAGCCATGACTGGATCTAGTACGAACTTCCATAATTGATTTCAGTCTATTTTATTATACATGGTTGGTAGCCAGCCCGGCTAAAAAGGTATGACTCTCATTAATAAGGTCTTGATCGACATTGATATCGTCGTATGGTCTTTCCTACCCGAAAGTAAAGGTATAGAACTGGAATCCCTTCCCTTTAACATCAATTACAATACTATGAGCAGCGTAGTTGCTATGTATAGCCAAATTATACAACCTTTGTCCGTCAATTCTGAAGCTACCATTAGACGATAAATCCTGCCCAAGAGACTTATTCGGTATTGTTGATGCAGATTTTGTTCCTACTCTTTCTGACCCTTTGTCATTAAAAACAACACCTTCACCCTTTCCTCCTGCTATTAGATTTACAGACTTTGCATAATATGTCAAAACAATGCGCCCACTATCACTTTGTAATTCCATATTATCCGGATTGTTTTTCCACTTGCCTTGTAGATATACGACGTGAGGTTTAAAACTTGTAGTTGATGGGATCGAATATGATACTGTCTGTTCTGGATTGAAGCCTTCTGGATTTCCAAGTGGTGCTCTAGCGGTATTATAACCTATGTATATTTCCGGTGTTATATTCTGCCTTAGATCTACATAATACAAACTTCTTGGTTTGATAGATGCTGCCGGATTTGCATCGAAGCTTATTTCTTTTGCACCACTTAGAGCAGCGCGTTCAGCCACTAGCGACTTGATCGATTTTTCTATTTGATTATAGTCACCTTCACCAATGTGGTCATATCGTAAATATCCTTGAGAATCAATCAAGTAAAATCTAGGCCAATAATTATTTCCATATGCATTCCAAGTTCCATGGTCACTATCAAGTATTACAGGATACGTTATTCCAAATCTTTTGACAGCATTCTTCACATTGGTATAATTTTTCTCAAATTGAAATTCAGGTGAATGAACACCAACTATGACCAAACCCTTGTTTGAATATTTTTGATTCCAATCATCAATGTACGGCATAGGACGGATAGAGTTAATGCATGTGTATGTCCAAATGTATAGTAAGACTACCTTTCCTTTAAGAGATGAAAGCGTAATCTGGCTATTGTTATTAGGTGTATTTATATAGCCACTAATTTGAGTAAACTCAGGAGCTTTTATGAATTGTGACTTGTTAATTTGTCTGAATTGAGCAGCATCAAGCTTCATTGTAGTCGTCATCCTAGTATGATTCATTTCTGACATTCCAGCTGAGATTACCGGACGACTTATTCCGCTTTTGACAGCATTCTTTAAAGTAGTATAGTTTTTCTCAAACTGAGATTCAGGCGAATGAACACCATCACCACCATCACCACCGTTACCAACTACCAAGCCTTTATTTTTTTGTTGTTGCTGTTGCTGCTGCAGTACCGACCAAGCATGATTAAGGCTTGGATTGTTGAAATATATTGTAAAACTAATGATGATAATTAAAACAACGGCTACCATCAGTCTCATTCTTACTGCATTACTATTATCTGGATTCAGTGTAATCCCCGTTCCTTTTGATTAGCAAAAAATGAAATAACTTGAGTATCGATTGTAATAGTTGCTATAGTTGCCAACATGTTATTAATACTAGCAATTATTTCTCTACCAAGTAAATGACCGTATTTAACCCTATCTCTTCTGCTCAATTAGCGTTTCACATATCGAACTTATAGTCATCTTGTTTTTATTTACTAGTTTCCATGGCAGACTTGCCGCTAAAGAAATTGTTTAGTAATTTTACCATAACAACTGGCTGCTCTTCCTGAATCCAATGACCTGAATTAGGAACTACAATAGTCTGTACATTTTGAGCTGCCTGCTTCATAGAATATGCAATAATAGGCATAGTGAGATTACCTCCAAGTGCTGGATCATATCCTCCGCCTAAAGCTAGTACAGGCATTGTCAACTTTGCCTTTGAATAATTCATATTTTGCATCGTGTCCTGTGGAAGAGCTCTATAATACTCAAAACCTGCATGCATTCCGCCTGGAGCAGAATAGTGGCTAACATACTGATTGATAGCATCCTGAGTTATGGCAGCTGGATTATATGCAAGATTATTATAAAACCATGATAGATACGTTGTCTCTTTCCC
>JBQCDO010000037.1:0-8773 GCA_051961195.1 Nitrososphaeraceae archaeon
ACTATAAACGCCATCCAGATTGGAGATATATTTGCAAATAGGCCGATGGCTATTCCTCCAAAGGCAACGTGTGAAAGAGCATCACCATATAGCGATTGTCGTCGCAAAACAAGAAAGAGTCCTATCATAGAACAGCTTATGGCAACTGCAATTCCTGAAATTAATGCACGTTGCATAAAGCCATATTGAAATATTTCAAATAGCATATTGACAATTCCTGAGCATCATATTAACCAAAAATGCAGTAAACATGAGTCTTATTATAATCATTGGCATTCATCTTATGTCTGAATAAGACATATGCGTACATATTAAAACTTTGAATTCATGAGTGGTAATCCAGATTGTAAATAGAAATCATGAGGATCGTTATAAAAGAGACTATTAGATACTAATATGATAATCAGAGTATACAATTAATACTGCACTAAACTTTTTGCACGTTATTAACTAGCTATTAATAACAATATACATCTTTGTTAATAGGATTAATGGTCATCATATCAAGCATCTAATAAGATCATTATTTTTGTACGTAGATCAAAAGACCGTAGACAACTACTATCCTATCCAAGCTGTCAAACACTCTTTATCAATTAAGTTAATGCCTAATGAATCAAATGAATCTTAACAAAGGCTGTAGCTTATAATCATTATTTGCAGCATAGTAATAATCAATAAATCAATAATATTAATCAATTACATTGCAATTAATTTAACATTATCCATTTTCTTGTTAGACTGAAATAGCTTATTCATTCCTCTTATCTGATTGGCATTACATTTCAGAACGAATATTTCAAGATATCTATCTCTGTCAATTTTATTATGTAAGTGTGTAGTTATCAATTTGTCGTAAGTATGCCTCATATTATTAATTTCGTCATCAGATTTTTCATCGTGAGTTACGAGAAAAAAGGGCATGAATGTCCCCCATCAAATCTTCCTTTTTTTCTCTTCAGATAGCATGGTACGAACACTAGCCCTAATTATCTCTGATCTACCAGTGAAGCCAAGCCTTTTTCGCAATTTGTTTAAATCATCAAGAAGGTCTTTACTCAGTGATATGCTGACAATTGTCACAGATAATTATTTTTATTAACTAATTTAAATATCTATCTTATTTGTTAATATAATATATAAAACAGATACTTGTAAGTCTGAGCTTGCCATATTTTGTCAATATTTTGAAAAGGGCCATTACAAGGATGGCAGATAACTTAACACCTCTTCTTAGGACTACAATAATATATTTTGAACAAAAATAGAAGGTGCCATTCACGAATTAGTCTCTCATCCTAGTAAATTGCTTTACAAAATATCTAAGGAAAATGCAAAAAATATTACTTTCTTATTACACTATATTCACCTATATCAAAAACAAAAATTCAACTGAAAAGGCAAATCTACAATCTGCGGCGGTCAAGACAATGATAAATTTGGTGGCGGATCTGGGGATGATATCCTATACTATGATAATTGTTTGCTTTTCTAGTATAGTATCCTCATATTTTCAATCAGTCATATTAATTTATTCCGCTATCTTTTGTTTCTATTATATAGAAACAGTCATTGCTAATGATCTTTTAAATGTTATCTGTCCTCTCAATGATGTAACATTTGATATCCTATATCTTCGATAAACAATGAGAATTCAAATATAGGTTAAATCTATCTTGATTGTTTACTTATGATAACATATCTTGGCATACATATCTTGGCATACATATCTTTTGATTGCTTATTACGCGAATATTATATATGCTTTATACTTGCGAATTCCATTTCATTTGATTTATATAATGAGACAGGCTTTTTCTGTAAGTCACAGCAATTTCAATTATGTATCTTCGTAAAATCATTGCCCCATAGCTGTTTTCTTGGATTTCTCATTATCTATAATCCTTTAAACAATTACAGCTTCTTCTAAGCGTCACTGGCTTTGGTATTTGCCAAGTAATATAGACAATGCTTTCAGCTTAGTTAATCCATTATCTTTCATGAGCCTTTTGAAACATTTCTTTTTTACAAGAATAAGATTATCGGACCAAATTTAGAAGACAAAACTGAGTTGGAAAGAGTGTAACTATAGTAACAGTTGGAAATCAACTAACTATATTATATATAAAATAATTCTCAGAAATAAGGTGTTCATCTCTTGCTGTTAACTAGCTACGATTATATCTCAAAGCAAGACTTGATAAAAGTCCATATTCAAACCAGTTGCAAGCAAATGAATCATTCGTAAGAGGATAACTTTCTGTTACATTCTGTTAATATTTAAACTCAATTTCTTTAGATTCTCATTTTACATAACCATTATTAAATACGTCTTGCATTTGTTATTTAAGTATGAGTCAAATAATATCAGGTCCTACTGCTAAATTGCTTGAGGAAAAAAATTTTGCTTTTGTAGCAACACTAATGAAAGATGGCTCACCACAGATCACTCCTGTATGGATTGATTTTGAAAAAGATACAAACACTGTTTTAATAAATACAGCGGAGGGTAGGATTAAACACAAGAATATTTCACGAGATCCCAGGATAGCTATCTCGGTTGTTAATCATAACAACCCATATGAAATGGTCACAATAAGAGGAAAAGTTATCGAACAGATCACTAAAGGTGCAGCTGAACATGCTGACAAACTTGCAAAAAAGTATTTAGGTCTGGATAAATATCCCTATCATTCACCAAATGAAAAGAGAGTTGTATTAAAGATAGAGCCAGAAAGAGTATTCCATCAACAACCTCCAAAATAATGATCTAAGGAAAAAATAGAAAATATTATTTTTGAATAACTCTTGAAATTTCGTTTTTGAAATACTGAAAAGGAATAGTAGCGGTAAACTCCCATAGGAGTCTCTCTATTACAGCTAAAATGGTTCCACTTGGATGTAATACCTCATAGGAGCCGAAGTATATCTGGTAAATTCACTCCGAGACAAGATTGCTGGCTCATCTATAGTTTGAAAGGCGATATATAGAAAATCTAGATAAGATCATGAAGTAATTTTTTGCTGAATCCTTCCAATTTAGGTCTTATCTTTATCTTCCCTCGGAATGCCATGTCAATATCAGACCAACACACTATACCGTCACATTGTCTACAACGATAAATGATACGTGAATGCGATACTCTTATTGGCTCCAATACTTTGCTGGTCCATCTATTGCAAGTACATTCTGAGTAATCCAACTCATATTATTATATAAAGTATAGGCTAATAAGATTATAGTTATACGCAAAAAACTGAGTCCCAGTAACATTAAGTATTAATATTGAAGTGTTTACATATGTTTAAGATACATAACCATGCATAATGATTATTCCTAATAAAATTATTTAATTACGGCATCCACGAATAATTCTAATGCTTTATTATCAAGTGAATCATGAAATGCAAGCAAGAATTGATTCACACCTACTATAGTATATTGTATTAGTCTTTCTCTTACTTCTTCAGGTGTTCCAATGAGTCCTTGTTTGAATATCTGATTGGCCATAAATAAACCTCTCTCAATAGCGAATATTCTTTTCTTGTAATTTAAATCCGAGTCAGACTCAGAGATAATGACGTCTAGTTCAATTGATTTAGTTATTCTTCGTCCTTCGTCTTGATTAGTCTTTTTACATATATTTTCGAATTTTTTATTGAGTGAGACAAATTGTTCAGGATTTAGATAAGAGCGCTCCCATATGTGTGCGTATTTAGCGGCTATTTGCATAGTTTTTAGTTGTTTAGCTGCTATCGTTATTGGAATTACCTTTGTTCGAAGACAGTTTTTCAATAATGCTATATCTTTTACCTTAAAATGTTGACCATTAAATGTCGTTGTCGTTGAAGATCTACTCCATAGCATACCTAATAGCTCCATTCCTTCCTCAAATAATGATACTCTTTTAGGATTATTTGGATAATCTATAACATAAGGATGCCACCAATTTGAAGCCCATTGAGGTGTTGCACCTACACCTGTTCGAAATCCGAGTCTTCCATTGGAAATTTCCTGTACTGCCAAAGCCTGTTTTGCTAAAAGAGAAATGTTCCTATATTGAGGAAGAATATATGCTATAACAGGCCCTAGTTTAATCTTATGGGTCATTGCTGATAAATTAGAAATTATGGTCCCGCAAATCAAATCAATATTCGTTAAAGACCACCCTAGTAAAACCCGTGATATCCAAATTTTTCTGCCTGCAAACAGGTTTCTCTGATCTTGTTATAGTCAGTTTCCCATATCTCAAGGCAGAAGAGAGCACTTATCATTGGTTGACAATGTCAAAATAAGTTATATAATTGAAGATATTATGGATACAAGATATTATTAATTTGTGTGTTTAATCTTAACTAGTCAACTTTTCATGTGGAATACATAACACATTAATTCATTGTTCAATATCTCTGGTTGCTAAGGACCTAGCACTTATCTATATCTGAAAGCCGAATTGTCGGCTATCTAAGTTATTCAATATACTATTATGGATGATTACATGTAATTCATACAAATGATATCTACAGTCGACAAGAATTCAGACATAACCTTTGAGGATATTATAAACGATATACTTCCTCATGATAATGTCATGTTCTCGGTAAGAAGCAGTGGCGCAGTATGTGAAGTGAATGCAGAAAAGAATTTACTGCTCCGAGTTAGAGAACAATACGCTACAATAGGCGACGAATCCAGATCATGGCATATACACGTTAACCTTAACAACACCAAAGAGGCAAGATTTGTAATTGAGAACAAATCGGATGACAGAAAAAGCTATAGCATAAGATTCTTTGATCTAGAAGGAAATTTAGTTTTACGAGCAAATTTTATTAAAATGTATGATAGCTCAAATGCACTTATTCGAGAAAAATACTTAGCATATGAACAGATATTTTCAAAATACGGTAAGAAACAAAGCCTATTCTTAAAAACAAGATAATTGAGTTTTGATAATGATGTTTGTATAAACCTACGAAGCAAAGAAATAGAACTGCCATTCTACTGCAGGGCTGCGCCTGCAAGCTGTGCTAAGTTTTGTTAATAACACAGTATGAAAGATAGTCTAATCTTGATTAAACGAACCAAAAAAGCTATATTAATAGATCATTTAGTTATATCTTGATAAATACAAATTGAGTAGCTCTTCTGAAAGTATAACTAAATTTTGACAAGCATACAACATAACAGTACAAAATCAAAAGATGTCTATGAAATTGGACTCCATCATTTTCAGATATTTTTGGATCAAAATAGTTATACTAAGAGGAGTAACGTGGAGACTACCTTGAATCTGTTATTACGGGGTGAACTTAATGTTTATGAACTGCTTGAAAATTTTATTGCAAATCTTATGTCTACTAATCCAAACCTGGCCCCTACAAGTATAAGATTGTACGTCGCCGCAGTAAGATCGTATTTGGCATATTATGATCGATATTATACCTTCCAAGTTCAGAAGAAAGGTACGAATGCCTAGGTTTATCGTGAGGACGAAGAGGCTTTAGATATTCAGGACATCCGAAAGATCTTGCTCTCTTGTAATAATCGAAGGTTCAAAACATATCTTTAGTTTTAGCTAGTGGCGGGCTTAGAGCATCTGAAGGATTGGCCATCAGACTTAAGGATATTGACTTTACTATAAATCTGACAAAAATTCACATTAGGAAAGAATATACTAAAACAAGAAGATAGTGTAACTTCGCCTAATAGCTATGAATTGCGCGGGACTAAAGCACTTTCTGTCCCTAGATAGTTGCTAGTATCTATCCCTGAAATGACTAACTAATAGTGTATAATAATAATAGAGATATAATAGAAGAGTGGTAGTGGTAGGAGTAAGGTAGATAGTAGCAGCGAACTAGGGACACTAGGGACAGAAGATCTAACTCTTACATTGGCGACTCTATTGCAAGGTAACGCTGCATCGTCTAATCAGACGCTTATAATCAAGGCTATTGGAATGCAATGAATATATATGAATGGAGGAAGTTTTGATGGCTTTTCTATGTTGGAGTGACATTAAATAATTTCTTTAGTTTTGAAATATGGTTAGGATTAATATTTGCTCTGGGTACTCTTTCTTTAACCAATTCCCATGCATCATAAAAATCCATGGCAAAATATTTGACTAGGACACCGAGTGCAATGGCATTGCTGCGAGATATTCCAGCTACACAACATATAACGACTCTACCATTTTTCTGTAGTAATTCCCATGCTAAATCAATCTTTTTTTCATAGTCTTCTAAATCGTTAGAATCATCATCATATAGATCTCGCACATCAGCTACGGGCCATACTATATCAGTAATTCCTCCAGTCTCATAATCAACATCCTTTAATTCATGATAACTAAATTCATGAATCCCTTCCGTGGCAAGCTGATTTTCAATTATCTTGAACATAATATAATATTGTTTTATATTTTTGTATCCGAAATTGTAGCGCTTCTATATGGTTCTGTGGAAGTCATAAAGATCGAACTTCATTATTCTTGGCTATTGAAAGTTGCTGCTTTTCTAATTGTTGCAACAAATCTAAAATATCCATCATCTTACGCATTCATATAATCCCTTGGCAGAGTCTACACTTTGGAATTCTAAAGGTGTTTATGTCATCATATAGACATTTATCTAAAGGACATTCTACTAGACAACCATACTGAGCACATTGAATGCATTCCTTACACATATGCATATTCTTTTCCTTTTCTCTATCTTGATCAGTCATCTGTCTGTATAGCAGAGAGTAAAGATCTTTTCCTATGAGAAACTTTAGAAGAATTGCTAGAAATCTAATTGGTTTTTCTACAAAAGGTGTATGTTCGCAATGATTTATTCTTTTACTACTATTTTTTGGATTCTTATGATATTCCTGCAAGTATTTGTCATCTGGCGGTGGAGTAATCTCATCATTTTCTCCCCATATTATCAGTGTTGGAGGCAGGACTTGTGATAATCTCTCCCGAAGCTGAAGTGGGGATCGTAATCCCAACAAAGTAGACATTAGTGTGTACTTTGCATTAGGTAGTCTCATTCTATCTGTAAAATCCCTAACACTATCTTCTGTAATAAAACGTGGGTCAAAAGCCATACCCACAAATGCCTTGAGTACATTTTCATAAGTCGGGTATAGTGCAGCAAGAACGTATTTATCAAGTGCACGGGTTGAGGACTTGGACACACCAGCAGGAGCCACTAAAATCAATTTGTCTACTCTGTTATTGAATGCTATAGCGAATTCTGTCGCTAAATACCCTCCAAATGAGTGTCCACATAATATAATTGGTCTGTCGATATTTAGTCTATCTAAAAATGCTTGTAAGAATCTAACAAAATAGTCCATTCTATATTCTTCTGTACTTGATTTGTCACTATGACCAAATCCTATAATATCCGGTATTATTATTCTAAAGTACTTGGATAACATAGGAGCTACATTTAGCCATCTTTCACAGGAAGCTCCAAGTCCATGTAATAGAACTAATATTGGATGCTGATTATTAGAACACTTGGGTTCGTGGTCATAGTCAAGATACTTTATCTTATGTCTACCGATAATTATGAATTTTTCAGGAAGGCTGTTACCATTATCTGAGCCCATATAATATACTCCAAATTAGGGCGACTTTATGGTTTGAACATCTACGACTATTATTATACATATAAGCATAAAGTATTTTTGGGATTGTGCTTATCATAGAGGTCTTATGCACAAGCTGTATTTATGGATGGTAAACTATTTGGTTAATGTCTTAACTTATAAGTAAAATCTTTAACCATTTGGATAAATGTCTTACTATACTAGTAATTGTTGTATTTAGTATTTATCAATCAATCAATCATAGTTGTTGTTGTTTTTCTTAATTGGAATGATAGGAGATAGCACAAGCAGATAACTATTGACGCAGAGAAAATTATGATATACTACACAAACTCTTCGGTGAAGTGAATAATGAATGTTTTAGCTAACAAGAAATATCCTTGTAAGATGAGAAATAGTGTAGTGAAAGCCATCGCTAGACAATATCTATACTCCAAGGACGATCCGGAACAGCACTTCATAAGATAAACATTCTATTCATATAGAATAGAAAAGTGTCTAAAACAAACTATTTATATCAAAATAACTAAGGTTTTGCTCGAGAGTTTATTTGATCATATGGCAAAACAAAGATTATAGGCATGATTGATAATGCCTGATGACTTCAAACCATATTCCATAGATGATTATGATAAATTCGGAATGGAGGATTATAGTGTTATCCTAAAGGCATTTACTGACGAGCATAATAAGAGACTACAAATCATGAGGTATTTGGCAAAAGAAGCTAAAGAAGCAGGTTCTGCCAAGGAAAGAGTCGAAATAGCTAATCATATAGGAGTTAGTGTTGTGGACACCATAGAACATTGTAACGCACTTAGAAATATAGGTGCAATACGCCAAATAAGATCAGAGAGACGAAGAGCTCGAGGGCCGAAAGAACTGATTAAATACTATCTTGCTGTTGAAGATCTAATTGAGATACTTGCTTTATTAAATGCTGCTATGCTTGGTCTTGACAAGAATGCGGCCAAAAGGATCAAACAGGCAATCACAAAAATATTTAATCGGAGTAGACATAAAATCCGATATGGAATATATAGTAGTATTTTTGAGATGCAGGAACAGATCCTTGATGCTATTACAAACATCACACACAGTTACACACAGACACAAAAAGATATTATCAAATGGTGGTCCACGGTAACAGAATTCAATATGAGAAAT
>JBQCDO010000038.1:0-11936 GCA_051961195.1 Nitrososphaeraceae archaeon
TATTTCAATGCGACATTTTGAAGACGCAGTTAAAAAGATAAAGATACAAAGGGAAAGAAGGCCTGAGGAGCGTGTAACGACTTTATCACATTACAGATAGGTAGGTAAATGATAGCTAGAGTAATAAGAGTCATCTCTGTCATTAATGTAGTGCCCTCCTTAGATTGGACTCCGATTATTATGTGAATAAGACATAGATAAACTCCTAGTCAACAAAATAATATAATTGAGAATGATGCAAACTCCCTGTGAAGAGATATTGAATACCGACGTTCTAAAGCCACATATATCTATTAATCCAATAACTACAACTAGTCCAGTCATAGATGGATAATGACGTATTACAAATACTAATCAAAGGTCATCATACTTAGCAATCCTCAAGTCGTATGTCCACTAAAGAATTAAGTAGAATATTTTCTTAAAATCAAATGAACAATAGTTGGTATCTGTATGGGAGGAAACTGATCAGTGGGGTCCAGAAAAAGTTCTATAGGTTTATGATCCCGATACTGGTATGAAAGGTGTATTGGTTATTGATAATATATCTACAGGTCCAGGCAAAGGAGGAATACGATTTGCAGAAGGTACCTCACCGTTAGACGTTTTCAAACTAGCTAGAACTATGACATGGAAATGTGCTGCTGCTGGCTTGCCTTTCGGAGGAGCAAAGGGTGGCATTATTGCCGATCCCAACAGTGTTGACAGAGTTGCTTGGGTTAAATCATTTGCAAAAATGATCAGACCGTATTGCCCAGGACAATACATAGCCGCAACAGATATTGGAACGACCGAATTAGATATGGCTATATTTGCACACGAAATAGGTGATATGCGCGCATGTACGGGAAAACCATCAGAACTTGGCGGTATTCCACATGAATTGGGAACTACGGGTTATGGCGTGACCACAGCGCTTGAAACTGCTCTCGAAGTGCTATCGGAACTAAAAGCTATACATATTCAACGAAATAACATCAAAGTATCTATCCAAGGATTCGGTAATGTTGGATCATTTACCGCAAGATTCCTTGATTCAGCAGGAATTAAGGTGGTTGCCATAAGTGATGTTTCGGGACTTGTGTGCAATAAAGATGGACTTAACATACCACGGCTAATGATAGACATGAAAGGTAAATCTATCTTGTCAGATCTGGACGGTTACGATATCTTAGATAAGAATCAGATTTTTGAATTTAATTCAGATATATTTATTCCGGCTGCAATGGGAAATGTTATTATAGATAAAACGGTAACAAAACTACTTAATCATGGTGTAAAAATAGTTATAGAGGCAGCAAATCTTCCAACTTCATCGACAGCAGATGAATATTTGAATAAGAATGGCGTTTGGCTTATTCCTGACTTCCTAGCAAACGCAGGTGGCGTTATTGGATCATTCGTAGAATATCAGGGAAGAACAGAAAAAGAAGCATTTGAGCTTATCAAATACAAAATATCTAAGAATATAAAAAATATCCTTCAGGCTATCATGAATGAAGAGAATCCCAGAATACTAGCTCTAGAGATGTCAAAACAACGAGTATATCGGGCTATGCTGTTAAGGAAGGGCGCGATAAGTGTTGCACGCGAAGCCTATTCTAGGAAGGATGCTATTTCGGTATAGACTAGTTGAATATCAATTTTATCTAGAGATTTACATTCCAACATTTTAAGGCTACAGTGGATTACAATAATTGGGGAATATGTGCGATAAAACTAAATTATCACCTTCAGCACATGATTGTTACACTAAATAGTGGCATTGCTTTAGTATTCTATCTATTGCAGGAGGAATTATAGTTGTACGAGACCACAATATTATACCTTGAAAATAATAATCAATATGGAATTAAAGATAACGCAGTTCAGAGGATAAAGTATAGTAAAGTTTCAGGCCAAATCGTAATTGATTTATCACTATCAATTTTTTAAATTACTGAACATTTCTTAATGTACCGCAAAATTGACTGTTTTATGCCATAGTGCCTGTTTATTAGACAGATCGGATAAAGTTCATTTATGTCTCTGTCCCTGCAACATCTTAAAGATGTGCAATATTCCTGGAAAAATACAATCTAATGATTCTAAAACAGCATTAACGCTTCCTGGTAAATTTATTATCACTGTATTACCTCTGAGGCCCACAACCCCTCTTGACAACATAGATAGAGGAGTCCTCCTTTGGCCATGGGCTCTAATTGTCTCAGCCACGCCAAGCAACTCTTTTTCTAAGATTTCTTTTGTCGCTTCGGGAGTAAAATCGTGTGGTCCAACCCCTGTTCCTCCAGTTGTTATGACAATATCTACATTCAAGTCATCAGAAAATCTTTTGAGTTCAGATATTATCGTCGCTTTATTGTCAGGGATTACTACGTACTCCACGATATCGCATCCAATTCCTTTTAACTTTTCAATAATGATTCTGCCAGACTCATCTTCTTGCTTACTTCTAGTATCACTTGCAACCAGAACTGCAGCCTTAATCTTACTCCAAGAACTCTCATTAAAGTCATTAATGCCGCCTTTTTTTTTGATTAGTCTAATAGATTCTATTGATAGATATGCGTCGATAGGTTTTAGCATGTCGTAGATCGTTAATGACGCTATACTAGCAGCAGTGAGTGCCTCCATTTCCACACCAGTCTTCCATATGCTTTTTACCTGTACTAGAATCTCTATCTGATTCTCTCCTATGGAAACATCAACTTTAACGTAATCAATTGGGATCGGATGACAATAAGGTATCAAATCATATGTCTTCTTTGCAGCCATAGTGCCAGAAATTTTTGCAGCTTCGATTATATTGCCTTTTGGAGAGTTACCATTATCAATATGATGTATGGTAGTACTAGAAATCCTTAGAACGGCCCGCGCAGTTGCTGTCCTAAAAGTATCTATCTTCTTACTAACATCGAACATCCCGGTCATTTCAATTATTCTAAGAGACCTCTACTATCTATAATTTAGTGGAGATTCTACTTATTTAGTCGAGATATGGCATAGCCACGTAAATCTCAATAACAGTATCCTGGCGAGTATTTCTTAGTGTATGGTCCCAAACGCTATAATCCCTAATTTGCTATATTGCATGTACACGATATAATAATTTAGCTGATTATTTTCCACACCATATTTCATTCATAAAACTATTATGAGTCGCGAGTAGATGATTGGTTATTCCGATCTTCCCTGAGAATCTCAAAACCAATCCTGACCTCGGTTTGGTACTCCATCTTTCTTCCGTCTTCCACCCTAAACGTAATGCGGCCTAATTCTCCCCATTTAATATTCTTAACAGTTTTGGACGCTTCTTGGAAGGCATTATTCACTGCATCGGTAATATCTCTATTTGAAGTACCCACGATATCGATATATTTGTACACCATGTCTGACAAAAAATAAATCGTTTATATATATTTAAATTTACACTTATAACAAGATTCATAAATTTAGACAAGATGACTAGTTAAAGATAGCATTCTATACTTACACCATCTGAGATAGTCTTATTTATACAATATACCCATACTTTTAGGCTCCAAATAGACACCTTTAATATATAATCTGTACACGACGGGCATAACAAATATTCAATAAGCTAGGTAGAACCCTTCCACATGTAAATTGTTGATAGGGATAACAAGGGTTCGACAAAATGTGCATTATTATTAATTCGTACCGCATTAATTTCCTTAATATCTATCATTATCCTCACTATATATAAGTTAATATTTTTCTACCTACTAGGCAGCAATCTAATAAAAAGTGTATAAAAGTCTATAAAAATCAAATACTATTGATAGTTAATTGTATACAATCATAGTTTTCCTCGAATAGATGGAATGGCCGTGATTTGATTAGAAATTGTCACTAAACATTAAAAAGGCGATCAGAGTTCTCTTTATGAGCAATTAATTTATTTGCGTCTTGATTGTCCTTTACTATGATTCGTTCTAGTATGAATAAATCTTTGAATGACGTTGATTTTACGAAAAGGAATGGACTCTTACCTGTAGTCGTACAAGACAAAAATACGAAAGACATTTTAACTCTTGCTTACGCAAACAGGGAGGCACTTGAAAATACCATTAGGACAAGAAATGCTTGGTTCTGGAGTACGTCACGCAATAAATTATGGATGAAAGGCGAAGAGTCCGGTAATATACAACCTGTAGAAGATGTATTATTAGATTGTGATTATGATGCCTTATTATATCTAGTCGATTCTAAGACCCCGATATGCCATACCGGAAATCGCACCTGTTTCCATTATTTAATAAAAAATAATGACATGTAATTAAGTATATTAATCTTATCATTGTTATTAGATACGCCTTGAAATATGATATAACTATTAGTTGTGCTCGCACTGGATGTTTAGTAATACTAAATTATATCTTAGAGAGCTTTATTTATATTAATATCCGAAAGATGGACAGTCATAAATATGGGTATTATAAGATGTCTAAAATGTAGAGAATGTAATAAAGAATATGGGGCTCAATTTAGGTATATATGCGAAGAATGTTTTGGTCCGTTGGATATAATTTATGATTTACCTTCCTCACTAAATAGGGCCTCTTTCATGTCTAGACAAACAAAGAACTATTGGCGATATTTTGAGTTACTACCGATTGCCAATCGTAACAACATTGTAAGTCTAGATACTGGGTTTACGCCTTTACAACATGCGAACAGAATAGGAACGACATTAGGTGGATTAAGAAATTTATTTATCAAGAATGACTCTGTAAACCCGACTTTTTCATTTAAGGATAGGCCTGCAGGCATAGCTGTTTCAAGGGCAAAGGAAATTAAACTAAAGGCAGTAGGTTGTGCATCGACTGGGAACTTGGCTTCTGCAACTGCTGCGCATGCTGCAAAGGCAGGATTGCCATGTTATATTTTTGCACCATCAGATATTGAAAAGGTGAAGATTTCACAAGCTTTATCATACGGCGCAGAGTTCGTAGCGGTTGATGGGACCTATGACGATGCTAATAGAGTAGCTTCTGTAGTTGGTGATGCAAAGGGAATAGGCATAGTTAATATAAATATGCGGCCGTTCTACGTAGAGGGTTCAAAAACACTTGCTTATGAGGTAGCGGAGCAGCTGAATTGGGAAGTTCCAGATAATTTGATAATTCCAGTAGGAAGCGGAGCAATGTTGAATGCAATATGTAAAGGATTCGAAGAATTATGTGAAATTGGATTATTGGATGACATATCAAGATTAAAAATTACAGCGGCACAGCCTCATGGTTGTTCTCCAATAGTTGATGCTTTTAAGAGAAGAAGCGATGAAGTTATTCCAATTGAAAAACCTGAAACAATTGCGAAGAGTCTTGCTATAGGGGATCCTGGAGATGGACGATACGTTCTAAAAAGATTGCAACAGTATAGAGGAAGTGCGGAAGAAGCTACTGATGAGGAAATTATAGACGGAATAATGATGCTTGCCAAGACAGAAGGCATCTTCACTGAGCCGGCAGGTGGTGTATCTATAGCGGTACTTCGTAAAATGGTAGAAGAGGGTAAAATTGACAAAGACGAAAACGTTGTTTGTTATATTACAGGCAATGGGCTCAAGGCTACAGAAGCCATTGTAGATGTGCTTCCGAAACTTAATGCTGTAAAGCCGGATGTACAATTGGTTTCTGCCATGATTAGATGACATATATATTAGCAGAGGTAAAGAAAAAGCAAATGGCAAAGGTAGAATTCGTAATTCCTTCAGTTCTAAATAAGAGTAACGGAGAGAGAAAAATTTCTCTCGATGCAAATGATCTAAGTGACGCATTTACTAAAATTACTATTGAAATGGGGGAGGAATTCAAAAGAAGAGTCTTTGATGTCAACAGCAAACCACGAGCACTAATCAACATCTATCTAAATGGAAAAAATATTCGTTTTAGTAACGACGGATTATCAACAGTGCTGAAAGATGGCGATTCGGTTTTCATATTACCAGCAGTAGCTGGAGGTGCAGAATTAACAAATGAAGATATCCAACGATACTCTCGGCAGCTAATGCTCGAGGAAATTGGATTCACTGGAATGGAATATTTAAGAAACGCGAAAATTTGTGTTGTAGGAGCTGGTGGTATTGGAAATCCGGTTGTAACCCTATTAGCCGCAATGGGAATTGGGAACCTAAAATTGGTAGACAGAGATGTTGTTGAGATATCAAACTTGCACCGACAACACCTGTACACAGAAGATGATCTTGGCAAAGTTAAGGTTGAAGCTGCTGTTGATCGCTTAAGGAAAATAAATTCTGCAGCTAATATCGAAGCTATCCCTATATCCATAACCAAGTATACTGCCGATAGGGTTGTCAAAGATGCAGATGTAGTTATAGATGCGCTTGACAGCGTAGATGCAAGATATGCTCTAAATGATGCATGTATAAAACATGATATTCCATTTATTTATGCTGGTGCATTGGGGACTGTTGGCTCGGTTTGCACTATATTACCAAAAAGATCTGCATGTCTACGATGCATATTCCCTGCTTTGTCTGAAGATAATATGCCCACATGCAGTACTGAAGGAGTACATCCGTCCCTACTCTATATTGTGGGCTCTATACAAGTATCTGAAGCTATAAAGATTATTACGCACCAGCAACCCTCATTAGTAAATAGGTTAATGTATATTGATTTAAACGATCTATCTTTTGAAAAGATACAGATGTTTAGACAACAAGAATGTCCTTCATGCGGCTCGTACAGTGAGAAAGTAACTGAAAATATAGTAGTAGCTCAGAATCATCTTATTGTAGAAGAATTATGTGGGAGAGATCGAGGGAAGAGGACTTATACATTAACTCCATTGGAGCCATACTCACCAATAAATTTGAATAATATTGTAAAAACTGCTGAATCACTAGGATATAAAGTGAAAGCTAAGGGCAACCTTGGGGTGACCGCTATAAATAATAAGACATCGATCAGTTTCTTAACGAGCGGTGTAGCGACGATCGTTGGGGCTACTGATGAAGCTGAGGCACTTTCAGTATATAGAATTTTTGCACAGGCAAGCTAAAAATGATGAAAAGGTCATCTTTTAATCGATTAGAAAAATATTCCCTGGTAGTTCTGTAGTTTTTTTATTTTCTTGTGTTATAGAGTAGTTAGCGCCAATCCAGTAATTGTATCCTACTAAACCATATCAATACAACCGATTCAAGCGGTCTGTGATTGCATCAGCATTTTTACTGTACGCCGCGATTCGGCAGTAAGGGCCTTTGTTATAAAACTTGTCGCTTCTACGTGTCTTCTTTAGTTATCTTTCTACCGTAAATGAAAATTTAATACACGTCCTATATTTAGTTATTTTACCAGTATTAGGATCTACTTGCGCAGTCTGATCTACTATTTCTATTCCATGTATTCCACGTACTGTTTTGGCGGCTTCAGTTACTGCAATTTGAGCAGCATCTTCCCATCCTTTATCAGACGTTCCTACAATTTCTTCAATCTTGGCAATTGACATTAGAATCTAATTGAACTCCATTTTAAATAAAAGTTTCAGACACGACACCGATTTTATCTTCATAATGGAGACATAATCCTAGAATCTGATTTGTAGCAGACTTTTGATAGAAAACAGCAAGTATATTTCTTATTATTATCTCTTTGATGTGTTTGCTAGACATGCCTGAGTATTATTATTTATAAGCAATCCCAGAACCGGCAGAAAAGGATAGATGGATTATTAGATCTTCTTTGAGGACCTCATAATATTGGGTACAAGAAGGCAATATCAGAAGTAGAGTATGCCGTGTTCAATCTAGGTCTAACTAAAAGATTTGGATGTAACAGAATCAAGTTGTGATCAGAAATAATCATTGGATCGTCGTTAAGCACTCAAACTATGTATAAGATACTAAAAACATGGTCTTCCTTATGTGCGAGTAAAATAAGGACCTGGGCCTGCTTAGGTCTTATTATGACAAAACGAATGAAGAAATGATCATCGTCCAAATATAATGACACTGAGAATACGTTAGCACTACAGCTAGATTCAAGGAAAGTTGGAATAATTGATGGTGTATGTCTATTATGTTCGCCGGCAATTAGCGGACATCATATAGATATCTAGAAAGATTTGCGCTGGCCGGCGTTTGTACCTACTATAGTGGTAAAGGCTCAATCTTTTCATTTAGTAAAACACAAATTGGGACAATTGCAGGTATTACAACGAACGCAAGCAATCAATCGAGATGGATAACCCCTTGATGTGCTTATTGTAATCAATACTTTCTTGATAGCGAACTTTGGTTCACATTGTCACGTGGGCATTATCATATGAATCAACAGTCAGAAATATGCGGCCATTGTGCCATCCATGTCACAGAATTAAGGATCAGCCGTCTACCAAGTTGACACAGATGAATATAAGTATACTAACTAAGTATACTTATTAATTTTAGTTACCAAAGCCAGTGCCATCTATCAAGAATCTACCATTGCCTCCATCTCCACCTAGAGCAATACTGCCAGCAGTAAATTACTACACTACGGTCATTGCATCCTATATCGTTAACCTCGCCGGCGTCTGTTCCATTTTCATATCATTTGCGGGGCTGAAAACAACAACTCTTCTAATCCGCTTCCTTTTTCTTTATTATTAAGCTATAGCTTTGACATCCTGGCATGTCTTTGGACCAACAAGGAGTAACATACTTTGTATAGGTTCTAACTCAAAGGTAGTAGAAATGTGAGCTAGAGAAAGTCAAATAGAAATAGCACGAGAGCTGCAAGTTTCAAATCAATCAATCAATTCTGATGCGCATTATTTGCGGCTGCAGGCTAAGGAGTCTATCAAAGGGTATGTCGCAGATCATTTATCAGAACAGTACCAGGTTTGTCTTGTTACGCTTGACTCAATAATAAATCGTGCATTTGATATCTTGGAAATCCTCACCTAATAACAGAGAAAAGCTGCAAGTGGAGCTATTCAAGAATTCGAAATTAGTGAAAGCTGGAATTATTATCCAATGTGCCTACTAGAGATGCTATCTTTTAAATAGAAGTCATAGAATCTGAAAAAATACCTTGAAAGTAGGTATCACATTACCACAAGCTGGCCAGCAAGCTACAAGAGAAAATGTAATACATATAGCACAGAATGCTGAAAGTGAAGGCTTTGATTCATTATGGGTCTTTGAAAGACTTCTTTGGCCTATAAATCCACAAACACCATATCCTGCCACACCAGACGGAAGCCTTCCTAATGAATATCAAATAATACTAGATCCATTAGAGACACTCACCTATGTAGCTGCAAAAACAAACAAAATCGCGTTAGGAACGTCTGTAATAGATATACTCTTTCATAGTCCTGTTATATTGGCAAGAAGATTTGCTACACTTGATCTCTTATCAGAAGGAAGAGCTATAGCAGGACTTGGTATTGGATGGTCTAAGGATGAATACCAAGCATCTAATATACCCTTTAAAGACAAAGGTGAGAGAGCCAATGAGTTTCTTCAGGTACTGAAAAGAATATGGACAGATGATGTCGTTGAGTTTAAAGGCAAATATTACAATATACCTGCATCAAAAATAGGACCTAAACCTGTCCAAAAGCCACATCCTCCAATTTATATGGGAGGATTTAGCCCGAACACATACTCTAGAATTGTAAATTACGACACAAATGGCTGGCTGGGTCTTATTGGCGGACCTCTTGAATACCTTGATGATATTATAAAGACTATACAGAATATAGCAAATAAAGCAAACAAGGATCCAAATAGGTTTAGAGTAATTCTTCTAACATATCCGAACGTAGACATTAATTCAAGAAACCAATCAGGGACAACAAGTCAAGGCCAAAGATTCCCATTAACTGGAACAATTGATCAGATAGGAAGTGATATTGAGAGAATAAAACAGATTGGAGTGGATCATATCGTATTTGGATATAACTTTATTCCTACAGGAAGAGATCTTGACAATATGTTAGATATAACAAAACAGCTTGCCAGGCTTGCTAGATAATAAACATATGGATATGTATTGGATATTAATTAACCATTTACTTTATCGTTCTTCCAAGCTATCACTTTTTGTGGCATAATCATTATAACATGTTCCCCAACACCGATTTTCTTGTACTGAGGATATTTATTGCGCAATGATTTGTGAGCTTTTTTTAAAAATGACATTTCAATTTGATCTAATTTTTTTTTACCTCCTATTATAGAAGCTTTTCCATGAATTATAATGAAATAAAGTTTTGTCCAGTCCTCATTGTATTCATCTATCAATAATGCAACATTTGGATTTTCTTTTATGTTCTTTACTCTTTTTAGATTTTCGGGTCTGGATCGCTTAGTCTTCTCATCTATTGGTATAAAGTAAAAATCATGATCATTATCATATGCAAATACAACTGGTACCAGATGTGGTTTGCATTCTAGATCGACTGTTGATAGCCTAGCTACCCTAGCTGTATTGATTATAGTTTTAGGACATGTATCATCAGTCATCAATCTTGTTTGTTTACATCTCTATATGCAGTATGGCCACTATTTAAAAAAACATGTCAAATTTGCCTTATATACTACATAATACCAATGTTTCGTGTCGAGTAATCATGCTTTGTTCTAGTGAAAAGAGATCGTTTCAACAGTTCAAAAAAGTAGGGTTTGTAAGACTCACTAGAATCAAACAGGCTCGCTAGCCATCTAGTCAATGAATCCATGTGCGCTTTCATATCGCAATATCACGATAAAGAGATGTATAATAATAGCGTAGATAACTGTAACAACTGAATTTATCTATTCGACTATCCATTTACTAATTCAGCACGTAATAACATTACAAACACATTTAATGGATTAAGTTTCTGGGTTAGTATTGATTCATCTACGGATCAAATTATTGCCAATAGTGCAACTGACGGACTAACAATCAGATAGATTACAACTTTGCGTGAATAAATATGAGGATCTGCAAGGATTCAGCCCAATAAGGATTATAAAGACAATGAGTTGCTATTGATAGCGGTAATATTATTTTGGTCTATTGATTCCTCAACCGTTTTCGGAAATTTCTGTCAGTTGAGTCCAACTAGTCATAAAAAATATTATTGTGAGGAAAATACTTGTCATCTAGCCGGAGACTAATTTAAAACTACTGACAAGATATTAGAGTAAGAGTATAGAAGAAATATCAGATTTAACATGTCATAAAATTTCTCCGAATACAGATAAACGATACAATAGATTAGATATTATATAAATGAACAGTAAAATAATCGGTTTAATGATTATTATATCTATTATTTCTGTAGAGTTATTAATTGTGGTAATAGGAACTGACACAGATAATAATGCATTAGCAAAAAAATATAAAAAGACTAAGACTCTTGCTCAGCTTAATAACTGTGGAAACCAACTATTGCCAACAAACATAACATGCGCAAATTATAATTCAGATTCAGAAGGTCGTGAAAATTATAACAGTATGGGAGCCACAAATCCTTCTCCCTTGCCATTCCCTTAGTTTATTTGAGCTAAACACTCACGCTGGAATTTGAAGAGAGCTATATATGTATGTAACAAGATTTTGAAACAACGAAGTATCATTTTTCTTGCATATGTATTTCTCATTTTCATTGCCCACATAGCCGCCTAGACTTCGTCTTAAATAGAATCCTGTAGATAATACAAAAACCTATATCAGAAAATATTTATGATTACTTCGATATACCATCTATCTCTTCGGCTACGATATCAATCTAATATGAAAATTATTCTTCTGTGCTCGTAAAATCTATTATAGGAGCTTTGTCCTAGAGCATAAAAAGACATTCTAATCTGTAATTTAACGATAAATAAATGATCTATTGCAAACGAGCTATTTCTGTGCTTCAGTTCAAGATGTGATTATATTGAAGGTCTATGAACAGATGGCCAA